>JALZDD010000886.1 GCA_030862715.1 Actinomycetota bacterium
GCTGAGCCATGCCGGATCACAAGCAGCGCGTCAGCATCGAGCTCCCGGGATTCAGCCATGTCAACCCGATCCCTGCCGCCAGTCGGATCGGTCCCTTCCTCGCCACCGGAGCTATTACCGGGCGCGACCCCGAGACGGGCGAGATGTCACCGGACGCGGACCAGCAGTTCGCCTACGTCTTCGATCACGTTCGTCGGCTGATGGCGGAAGTCGGCGGCAGCACGGACGACATTCTCAAGATGACGTTCCACCTCGCCGACCCGAACGACCGCGAGGCGCTCAACCGCGAGTGGATCGCCATGTTCCCTGACCCCGCCAGCCGGCCGGCACGACAGGCCGTGGCCGCGCGGCTCGACCGCGGCTCGGTCGTCCATTGTGATCTGCTCGCCATCGTGGGCGACTGACGAGACCAAGCTTATGTCCGAGCAGCGGGAGTCCTGGCTCTTGAATCCGTCAAGGCCGGTCCGGCACATCGGCGGCGACGCGAGGGCGGCATCGAAGCCATCCACGAGTCCTCGAATTGAATACCCCTCACCTCCAACCCCTGCGCACGAGGAGCCGACGTGACTGCTGAACCACCCGTCCAGATGACCTATGAGGCACCTCTCACCATCAAGCGAATGCTCTTCTCCACGTGGGCGCTCCTCGACTCCCTGCGACCGGACCTAAAGTCCGCTGCCGTCGTGTCGGACATGGATGCCACGGGCCGTAATGATTGGGACTTCATCCCTAAGCCCGACCGAGCAGGCATCCCGATGCACGCCCTCGACCGCCACCAGAAGGTCATCGCACACTCGCTACTCAAGGCTGGCCTCAGCATGCGTGGCTACAGTCAGGCGTTGTCGGTCATGGCGACCGAGAACATGCTCCGTGAGCTCGAGGTGATCGACCGCGGCTTCGGCGTCCTAGCGGGCAACTTCCGCGACCCCGAGGGCTACTGGTTCAGTTTCTGGGGACGACCGGGCTTTGAGGACACCTGGGGCTGGCGAGTGATCGGCCACCATCTGTCGGTCAACTACACCATCGTCGCGCAGCGCTACCTCACGGTGACCCCTCTCGCGATGGGTGCGCAGCCTGTCGGTGCCGGGGTGCTTGACGCGCTCGGCGAAAACGAGCGGCGGGCCTTGGGAATCTTGCACTCCCTCTCCCCCGATGCACGGGACCAGGCCGTCATCCACGACGTCGCACCTGCCGACTTCGTCACCCGACAGGTGCCGTACGTCGGCGCCGAGGAGTGGCCCGACTGGGTCGACCTCGGAATCGTCGGCTACGAGACCACCGACGACGACCGAGAAAAGCTCCGCTTCATCAAGGCCGACCCATCTGGGCTCAGCGGTGCCGATCTCAGTGGCGACCAATTGGACGCCGTCCGCGACCTGCTCCTCTACTACGTCGAGACCGTGCCAGACGAGATCTCCCAGCAGTACCGCCACCAGGTCCTGGCCGAGGACCCACACAAGATCCGGTTCGCCTGGGCCGGTGGACGCGAAGCAGACACCGCGCACTACTACCGAATCTCGACATCGAAGCTGCTGGTCGAGGCAGATAACGCCGTGGCAGCCGGCCAGCACGTGCACGCGGTCTGGCGAGACCTCGACAACGACTTGGGTCACGACCTGTTGCTAGACCACTACGCCCAGCACGGCCCGAACGGCCAACACCTGAAGCGCCGCCTTGTATCCCACCGCCCCACCGAAGACGCGCCGCTCCAGACCGATGGGTGGTACGTCCCGCAGGTCTACACGAAGTCCTAAGTCAACGTTCACTAGGACGGTACTGCTGCATGGGTGGCCAATAGGTTCTACGTTCTCAGCGTCTGGGCCGTCGTTTCCCCGGCCGTGGACCAATTCGACGCTCAGCGCGAACCGCGCGCCAACCGGTGATGGGTACTGGCTCCGAGCACATTCCCGGGCAGCCGTGCGCTTGATGCCCTGAAGACGCCAAGCGAGATGAGGCCGACCCCGCGCCAAAGTCGACCTCGCCAATTCAGCACCCGCTAATTGAAGCCCTGCTCAGCGCTCGCTGACCTCGGGCCCGAGCGACGGCATCGGATGGTCCTCGAACCAGCGCGTCACGAAGTCGAGAAAGGCGGCGATCTTGCGCGGAGCCTTCGAGTTCGTCCCGTATACCGCAGACAGCGAGCGCTCCTGGACATGCGCGCCAGAGAACAGCATTTCGAGGTCACCAGACACGACATCGTCGTATGCGATGCGCAGGGGCAGCAGCGCGATACCCTTGCCACGCACCGCGGCCTTCTGCAGCGCCAGGTAGGAGTTCGCCGAGAACACGCTGTGGGCGACCCGGTGTGTGAGTGTGTGTCCCCCGACCTCGAGGCGCCAGGACGTCTCGTGCTCATGCGTCAGACAGTCGTGGTCGGCCAGTGCCGCAACGTCGCCCGGCCGACCGCGCTCCGCGAGGTAGCTCGGCGCAGCACACAATACGAATGGCAACGTCGCGATCTTTCGCAGCCGCATGCGGGAGTCTCGCAGCGGGCGACTGTGAAAGGAGACGTCGAAGCCGCTATCGAGGAACGCGTAGGCCCGCTCCTGGATGCCTCCGAGCTCCAGCCGCACCTCGACATCCGGGAACTTCACCGCGAACGCCGTGATCGCGTCGCCGAGGTCCAGCGTGCCCAGCCACTTCGGACAGACGACGGAGAGCGGTCCAGCGACCCTCGCGTTCAGACCGCTGAGCCTCCGATCCTCATCCTCGATCTCGTCGAGGATCCGACGGGCGAACGCGCTGTACTGGACGCCGTACTCAGTCAAGGTCACAGAACGCGCGGTCCGGTTCACCAGCCGTGTCCCCAGTTCCTTCTCGAGGCTCGCGACGTGCCGGGAGACGGACGACGCCGATGTACGCATCTGTTCTGCGGCGGTCGCGAAGCTCTCGGCCTCAGCGACGGCCACCAGGCTGCGCATGACCAGCAATCGGTCCATCGTCGCATCTCCTCCATGAGCCGGCTGTCGTCCCTGATGAACACATGGTGACGTCTGTCACTAGAACGTGCAAGTAGCCTAGCCGCTGGACGGTCCCTCAGTGGCGAGAAGGAACGCGTGCAGGTCTCTGCTGAGACGCTGAAGCAGGCGCTCGTCGATCCCGGCATAGATCTCCCGTTCAGCAGCATTGTTCGCATCGATCACCTCGGCCAGCCGCGCCCGACCACTGCCGGTCACCCGCACACGCACCTGTCGGCGATCCTGCGGATCGAGAACGCGCTCGACGAAGCCCTTCTCCTCGAGCCTTCCGACGCGGTTGGTGATCGCACCTGACGTCAGTTGGGCCAGATCCTGCAACTGCCCCATTGACGCCCCACCATCCACCCGGTCGAGCTCAGCGAGGATCTCTACCTCCCACAACTCCATTCCCAAGGGCGCCAAGCGCCGCCGTGTTTCAGTGTCGATGTGATGCGCCGCGCGCCGCAGCCGGAGCGCTAAACCCTTCGCCGTCAGATCACGACCCGGATCTCGCTCAAGGATGTACCGAAGGATCCACTCCACACGGTCAGAGGTGTCAGCGCTCACAGTTCGATCCTCTCATCGAATTGGCCCCCGTACTTATCTTAACGTTAATATGATGAATGTTAAGAGAGACGGAGATACCAGTGACCAGCACCATCAGTCCCGTGGGGGGCACCCGCGGACCCCAGTCAGCGACACGCACGTGCCGCGATCGCCCTCGCGGTGCTCGGCGTGTTCGTGACGTACGTACCAATCACCGCCGTCGCAGTGAGCCTGACCGACATCGGCCGCACCACAGGCGCCAGCACCGCCGACCTGCAGTGGGTCCAGGACGCGTATGTGATCCCAATGGCAGCCGCCGTGCTATCCGCCGGCATCTTCGGCGACCTACACGGACGACGAACCCTTTATCTGATCGGCATGATCCTGACGGTGCTCGGCGCCGCGGTCGCCGGTCTCGGCGGCACGCTCGACGACTCCAGCAGCGTCCACATCCTGTGGGTGGGGCAGGCAATCGCGGGACTCGGCGGCGGCCTACTGCTGCCGACGACCCTCGCGATCGTCTCCCACGTCGCCCGCGACGGACGCGAGCGCGGCCGCAATATCGGCCTCTGGGCGAGCGGTCTGATGCTGGGACTCGCAGTGGGACCGCTGATCTCGGGCACGGTCCTGGAGAGCACATCCTGGGGCTGGATCTTCGCACCGACCGCAGCTCTTTCACTGCTCACCGCCATTCTCGCCGTGGCCGTTCTTCCCGACTCCCGGGTCGTTCGTGGAGAGCACCTCGACTGGCCCGGTCAGATCCTCGCGACCATCGCCATCGCCGCGTCAATCTTCGGCATCATCGAGGGCGGCGAGAAGGGATGGTCCTCCGGCGAAGCGATCGTCGGCCTCGCCCTCGGCGCACTTGCTCTCGTGGCTTTCGTGATCGTTGAAGCCAGGTCGACCTCGCCGCTCGTCGCACTGCACTTGTTCCGGTCCCCCGAGTTCTCGGCCGCCGGCTTCGCAGCGTTGACCACCTTGTTCTCGGTCGTAGGGTCGATGTTCCTGTTGAGCCTGTTCCTCGGCTACGCGCAGGGGCTCTCACCGCTCGAGGTCGGCGTGCGGATGCTGTTCGTCACCGCCGTCGGAGCCGCGGTGAACCCATTCGTCGGCCACCTCACCGGTCGCGTTCCACCCGCCTCGCTGCTCCCCGTAGGACTGGCGCTCGGGACAATCGGAATCTTCTTCATCGGTCGCATCGACGAGACCGCCACGATCGGCGATCTGTGGTGGCGCCTCGCCATCTTCGGCGTATCGCTGGCCATAACCCTCACTTCCGTCTCCGGAGCCGCCATCAATGCCGTTCCTTTGCATCTCGCCGGCATGGCCGCTGCGACCAACACGGCATTACGCCAGTACGGTGGGGCCCTCGGCCCAGCCGTACTGGGCTCGATCTACCAGGCTCGCCTGCACAGCGGCGCCACCCTCACAGAGGCTTTCAGCACCGCATTGACGGTCAACGCCGCCCTCCTCGCAGTTGCCACCGCGGCCTGCGTCGTCGCCGGAAGGGTTCGCCGCAACCCCACCGAGATGACGACCAGTCCGGACGGACACATCGCCCACAGAAGGGAGGCAGCCACAGGGGCGTAATAGGTCTTGGCGTGCTGGCGTGCTCCATCGCTGTCTTGACCGTCGAATGGCGATCGTCACTTGAACGTACAAGTAGTAGCCTCCTGATGACCGCACCACTTGCGTGAGCACCGGCAAACCGCCGCGCGGATGCGAGACATGCTGATGGAGGCCTTGTTGGACAGACGACGCGTCACTATGCGAGATGTCGCGGCCGCGAGCGGGGTGTCCCCGGCGACGGTGGGATTCGTGCTCAACGACACCCCCAACCAGACGATCTCGGCGCCTACCCGCGAGCGGGTCCTGAAGGCCGCCAAGGAGCTCGGGTACGTTGTCGACGGCATTGCCCGTGCGATGCGTGAGGGGTCCTCTCGAGTGGTTGTGCTGAACGTCGACGCAAGTCTCGAGGGCAACTACTCGCGGTCCTACATCGGCGGGCTCGACGAGGAACTGGCGCAACATGGCCATATCCTCGTCGTCAAGCACGGCCACCCTACGAAGCAGTCGACGAAGCAACTCCAGCACATGGTGGCGCCTCGGGCAGTCATCGATTTCGCGGCGAACTACTCCAGCGGCCAAGAGCTTGCCGACGGCGGGTGGACCGACGGCCTCGCCGCCCACACCGCCGTCCAGGTCGGCTACCTGGCTGCACGAGGGCACACGCGGCTCGCAATGGCGATGCCCGTGCACGCAACGACCTTCGCGCGGGTCCGCGAGAGGTTCGCTCGCCAAGCCGCCGAGCGGCTGGGGCTCGCGCCGCTCGCATCGGTAACGCTCCCCCACCCAGACGCTGCCGGAGTCGACGTTCTCAGAGCGTTCTTGAAACAGGCGCCAGTCACGGCCATCGCCGGTTTCAGCGACGAAGTCGCCCTCCGGGCTCTCAAGTGCGCCGAGCGGATCGGGCTACGCGTTCCGGCCGACCTCGCCGTCATCGGATACGACGCCACCGAGTACAGCGCGCTCTCGACACCCAGTCTGACCACGGTCCACATCGACGCCGATGCTCACGGGCGCCGAGCCGCCCGTCAGGTGCTCGGCCTCGATCCGGGCGACCTCGTCGCCGCACCAGCGCATGTAATTGCCCGGGAGACCGTCTAACGGGAGTTCCGCGGATCCGTCCAGAAGCGTTCGCTCAATCCGAACGTCGACCGGCAGCTGCGACCATGTGGAAGGAACCGGTCACCATGACGGGCGTAGAGGCTGACGAGAGCGCGACAGCGCGGGCGAGCGCGTCTCCCGGGCAAGGCTCAACATCGACCGACGACAGGCCAAGGCGCTCGGCTGTAGTCGACAGCTTCCAAGCCGGCACGGCAGTAACGCCATCTTCAGGGCCGAATTCGGTGGCGACGACGCGCGCGGCCACCGGGACGACTAACCGCAGGATCTCATCGAGGTCCTTATCCGGCTTCAGCCCCAGCACCCAGACCAAGCCGCGGCCGGGGTACTCGGCAGAGACTGCGTCGATGAGCGCTTGGAGCTTCATCGGGTTGTGCGCCCCATCGAGCACCAACGGATGCCCCGCGAAGTGCCGACGCTCGAACCTCCCCGGAAGGGACGCGCCGGCCAGGCCGGCCGCAACCTTGCCCGGGCAAAGATGCCATCCGTCGCGGGCTGCGAGGACTGCTACTGCCTCGAGCGCGAGCGCGGCATTGATGCGTTGGTGCCGACCAGGAAGTGCGAGGCCGAGGCCCGTCGGGACTCGTGAAGCCAGCTCCGCTGGCTCTGTCACCTCGAGCTGGCACCTGCGCCGCGCCGCCTCAACGCGCATCACGGCATCCGCCACGGGCCCCGAGCTCACGGCAACTGCACGTCCACGCGCGGGGAAGATGCCCGCCTTCTGGACGGCAATCTCACTCAGCGTGTGGCCGAGGGTGTCGACGTGGTCGAGGCCGAGCGCAGTGATCACGGCCAGCTTGTCGGGTCGCTTCACTACGTTCGTGGCGTCGTGGAGACCACCCAGTCCAGTCTCGACGACGGCGTAGTCCACACCCTGGCGACGGAACAGCTCGTACGCCGCCACGGTCGCCACCTCGAAGGTGCTGGCCCGCCCGTCTGGACCGTCGCGCTGCGCCCTCTCGACGGCACGGACGTCGTGCAGGACATCTCCGAGCCTCGCTTCGTCGACCGGAGCACCCGCCACCGCGAACCGCTCCAGGACGGAGTGGGCGTGCGGTGACAGAAAGCGGCCGACGACATGGCCGTGCGCCTCGAGCACCGAGGCGGCAAACGCACAGACCGAGCCCTTGCCTGCGGTGCCCGCTACATGAACGACCCGCAGGTCGTCATGCGGATCGCCGAGCCCAGCCAGGAGTCGCGCCGCGCGGCGCCCACCGGCCCCGTGGCCCGTCATGACGTTCGCCTGCATCGGGGCGAGTTCGCGGAACAGATAGTCCTCGATCGCGGAGACCTTGGCCAGGGGTGACGCGTGAGTCATCAGTGGTCCTGCCATGCAGCTGCAACCGTCACAGCATCCCGGCTCGACCGGACGTCATGGACACGGATACAGGCGGCGCCCGCGGCTGCGGCGAGGGCGGTGACCGCCGTCGTCAGGTTGTCGCGGTCCTTGGGCGCCGGCAGAAGCCTCTTCGGCGCTGCGGCCGCGCGGCCGAGGAACGACTTGCGCGACGCGCCAACCAGGACGGGTTGTCCTAGATCGATGATGCGGTCCAGGTGGCGCAACAGCTGCCAGTTGTGCTCATCATCCTTGGCGAAGCCCAACCCCGGATCGAGCACGATTCGCGCCGGGTCGATGCCGGCGCCGACAAGCGCATCCATCCGGCGCGACAACTCGCCGCGCACCTCTTCAACCACGTCGACATACGTCGCGTGCTGCTGCATGGTTCGGCTGTGCGCTCGCCAATGCATCGCCACGTACGTCACATCCAGCCCGGCTACGGCCCGCGCCATGTCGGTGTCGGCCAGTCCCCCACTGACGTCGTTGACGACCAACGCGCCCGCCTCGACGGCGGCCGCGGCGACCCGCGCTCGGGTGGTGTCGATACTGACGGGCACGCCGGAGGCTGCGAGTGCCTGGACGACCGGGATGACACGCCGCAACTCCTCGGACTCGGGTACGCGGTCGGCGCCCGGCCTGGTCGACTCGCCGCCGACGTCGACCAGGTCGGCTCCAGACTCCGACATGACGTGGCCGTGCTCGACCGCATGGTCGAAGGCCAGGTAGCACCGTCCGTCCGAGAACGAGTCCGGGGTGACGTTCAGCACACCCATCACGAGGCATCGCCCTGGGGCGATGCCTCGCAGCGGGAACCAGCGTCCGCCGGTCAGCCCTTGGGAGGTGCCCACTGTGCCGCCTTGAGCGTGTTGGCCATCAGCATGGCGATCGTCATCGGCCCGACACCGCCAGGAACGGGTGTGATCGCCTTGACCCATCCCTCCAACTCACCGGCTCGCACGTCACCTGTGAGCCCATTCGGAGTCCGGTGGATGCCGACGTCGATGACGGTGGCACCCTCCTTCACGTGCTCACGACCGATCAGCCCCAGGACACCGGTGGCGACCACGAGGACGTCCGCCTCTCGGGTTGCTCCGATGAGGTCCCGCGTCTCCTTGTGCGCGACAGTCACCGTTGCGTCTCGGTTGAGCAGCATCTGCCCCATCGGACGCCCGACCAGGTCCGACCGACCCACTACGACCGCCTTGGCGCCCTCGATGGTGACGCCCTCAGAGTCGAGGAGCTCGATCACCCCTGAAGGGGTGCACGGGCGCAGTCCCTCCTTGTCACGAGCCAGCAGGCCGGCGCTCTGCGTCGTGAGGCCGTCGACGTCCTTGGCGGGGGGGATCTTGTTGATCAGCAGTCCGGCCTCCAAGCCTGGTGGCAGCGGCAGCTGCAACAGGATGCCCGCCACCTCCGGGGCAGCAGCGAGCCGGTCGATCGTGTCGGAGAGCTCTCCTTGCGTGGTACCGACCGGAAGCGAGATATGGAAGTCCCTCATGCCCGCCTCACGGACAGCCTTGCGCTTGGAGGCGACGTAGACCGCGCTCGCTGGGTCGTCCCCGACAAGGATCGTCGCGAGTCCGGGAGCCTGCTCAGGATCCGGCCAATTGCGCGCCGCTTCCGCGGCGACCTCAGACCGCACCCGGGCCGCGATCATCCGCCCGTCGATCTTCCGCGTCATTCCTTCGATTCCTCCTCATTCGTCTCAGGCGAAGACGATCGTGTGGTTGTCGTGCCGAATGACTCGATCCTCCGCGTGCCACGCGACTGCCCTCGAGAGCACGGCGCGCTCCACGTCTGCACCTCGTCGCTGCAGGTCGGCCGCGGTCTCCGCATGGGTCACGCGGACGACGTCCTGCTCGATGATCGGCCCCTCGTCGAGGTCTTCGGTGACATAGTGCGCGGTCGCTCCGATCAACTTCACCCCCCTCTCTTTGGCTTTGGCGTAGGGCCCGGCACCGATGAACGCGGGCAGGAAGGAGTGATGGATGTTGATGATCGGAACGCCCACCTTCGCGATGAAGTCCGCGGAGAGGATCTGCATGTAACGAGCCAGGACGACGAAGTCGACGTTGCCGTCGAGCAGTCGAATGTGCTCGGCCTCAGCGGCAGACTTGTCCGCCCCTGCGGAGGGCACGTGGAAGAACGGGATCCCGAACGAGCGAACCTCTGCAGCAGTGTCTGGGTGGTTGGAGATGACCATCGCAATGGTCACCGGCAGCTCACCGCGCCGGTGCCTCCACAGCAGTTCGAGCAGGCAGTGGTCGGATTTGGACGCAAAGATGGCCACGCGCTTTGGCATCGACAGGTCCCGCAGCGAGAACTCGAGATCGAAGCCGTTCCCGAGCACCTCGGTGAGGTCGGCCTCCAGCTTCGGCAAGGCGACCGCGAGGTCCTCGAGCCGGAAGACGGTGCGTTGGAAGAAGGCCCCGCCCTGGGGGTCATCGGAGTACTGGTCTAGCGACTCGATATTGGCACCGTGCTGCCCCAGGACCGAGGTGACGGCAGCAACGATCCCGGTCTGGTCGCTGCCTTTGACGATCAACGATGCCTGGTTCGCGCTCTTCGCAGCGCCGCGGCTGCGAAGAGGATTCTCCTGCACGAGTGTCATTGCCGCACCTCCTTCTCGTACGCAGCGATCCAGTCGGAGGTCGCACCGAGTCCGCCGAAGGTGTACAGGTGCATCTTCACCTCGCCGTGCCGGTCTGCATCGAGGCGCTCGGCGAGTTCGCCAATGAACCTGTCCGGGCCCGCCGTCCCGAGCAGGTTGGTCATGGAGAAGCCGTACTTCTTGGCGATGTTCGCACTGGTGCCGACACCGAAACGACTGGCGTAGCGCACCAGACGACGGATGCCAGCCGGGCCGGGAACCCCGACGCGGATCGGAAGTTCGATGCCCCGGTCGCGTACATGCTCGATCCAGGACAGAACCGGGTCCACATCGAATCCGAACTGGGTAGTGATCCCACCAACGAACTCTTGGTCACGGAGGCTCGCGGTCTTGTCCGCCAGTGAGGCCCACAGATCGGCCCCAGAGATGTCTGGGTGGCCCTCAGGGTAACCCGCGATCGAGACGCGCCGGACGCCATACTTCTGGAGCACACCGGACTCGATCAGAGAGAGCGCGTCGGAGTACGGTCCGTGCGGCGTGGACGGGTCTCCGCCCACGGCGAACACCTCATCTGTGGCGCCGACCGCTTGAAGGGCTCCGAGATAGTCCTCGAGCATTGTCTGAGACTTCAGACGACGGGCCGAGATGTGAGGAACGGGGATGAAACCGGACTCACGGACCGCTCGGGCGGCCTCAATCCGGACCTCGGGCTCCTCGTTCTCGAGGAAGGTGACGTTGATACGGGTGCCCTGCGGGATGGTGTCCCGGGCTCCCAAGAGGTGCGGCACGTCGTTGCCGGTCATCTCCAGGGAGTGGTCGGACAACAAGGAGTGCACATTGGTCGGGGAGACTGTCGGCGTGGACATGGGTGATTCCTCCGATGTGATGGTCGAGTGCGCGACCACCCACCGCAGCGACCGGGCCGCCGCGGTGAGAGCCGCAGGATGGAGCCGGGGTCAGGCGTCCTTGCGGTACGCGGTGCGGGAGACCTCGTTGTAGGGACAGGGCTGGACGGTGGCCCGCAAGCGCGGGAAGTCGAGGTCGGCGTCTGGCGCCGTGCCCTCACCGGGGTGCTGGCCCCAGACGACCTCGACCTCGGTGCCAGGGGTCGCGATTGACTTGTCCACCAGGGTCAGGGCCAGCACCGTCTTCTCGGCGTCATCCCACCCAGTCTGGAAGGTGATGCCCTTCAGGCCGTCATTCGTCTCGACACGATTGCGCGAGTAGTGGTGCACGAAACCGGGGTCCTCGCCGAGGGTGCGGTGGACGTCGTCCTTGTCGAATACCAAGGTGACTTTCGTGCGCGGAGCGTCGACCTTGGCCTTCTCCAACGCGGCCTTGCCGATGAAGTCATGGTTGAACGAGATCGAGCGGCCGTAGCCCAGCTCGTAGGGCGAGCAGTAGTAATCCTCGATGTCTGGTGAAAAGAAGCTGCCCTGGAGCGGCTTCATGCCCTCGTAGGAGTACAGCGAGATCGACTGGCGGTACTCGAACAGATCGGGGTCCGTGTAGATCGCCGGGGTCGGCGACGGGATCCAGCCGCTGCCGAGGCTCGCGGTCGGGTAGGCCCAGGCACCCTGGTGGATCAGGCCAAGCGGCTCACCGGCCTTCATGAGGGCGTCCTTGACGTAGGCGTGGTCGGCCCAGTCTCCAACGAACTCGAAGCCAGCCTGGCCGGCCATGCCATGGCGCAGCGCCCGGAAGCTGCGGCCGCCGAGGCTCACCGGGGCGGAGTGGAAGAACTTGGTCTCCGGGAGCGGGCCGCCGAAGGCACGCTCGATCAGCTCGGCGGCAAGCGGGCCCTGAATCTGGTAGCGGAAGACCATTGGATCGACGCCCTCGGGGCGCGCGGACGTCTCACGGTTGGTCGAGAACTCCACATCGAAGCCCATGTTGTTGGAGTGGTAGGTCACCCAGTTCTGCGCTGCCGGGACACCGCTGAGCACGTAGCGCTCCTCGGACTCCTTCAGCAAGATCCCATCGGTGATGATGTTGCCGTCCTCGGCGACCGTTACGAACTGCTTGGCCTGTCCAATCTCGAACCTCTCGTAGTTGTTCGCGCTCGTCGCCGACAGCGCCTTGGTGGCGTCAGGGCCCTCGATGACCGTGTCGGACATGTGGTGCGAGAGGTCGGCGATCGTGACCGAGTCGTACCAGGCATGCTGCTCGATCTTCCAGCCGGCGTACTGCGGCTGGATGACCTCAGGGGTCCAGGCCGGGGCGTCCGGCTTCCACAGCAGGTTGACGGCTGAACCTGCCTTGTCGATGCCGTCCTGAACGCTGGGACCAGTCATGTTTCGTTCCTCTCGACTGCGGTCGCTCAGTGTGACCGCCGCTACTAGATCGTCCTAGTGACGGTAATTCGGGCGAGCCTTAGTGACAAGGGCCACTCCTCCTCGTCCGATGCACGTAATGCTTGCGTGCTGCGCATGCCGGATTCACCCGCCGATAAGGCTGCCGCCAGTGACGCCAGGCCAGTCACCGGCGCCCACCGACCGACTGCATCCGAATCGAGTTCCTGTGCGTCGCGGTTCGCGTACTACTAGACGCGCTCACTGCCGCGCCGAGGAGCGAGGCGCCGGTAGCGGACCCGGGTCCGCGTACGCCTTCGGTCTCCTTGGCGCGATGTCGCGTCATGACTGCTACATGCGCGATTCCGCGGACGTCTTCTTCGAGGACCGCCAGCGAGACGACCGCTTGATCGCGGACGACATCTCCGCAGTCCATCGAGATCCCCGCGCGGTGCCCCTTTGGCGAGGGCCTCGTCCGTTTGAAACGGTCCGTCGCGCGCATTCGGCAGCGAGAGTACTCGAACGTCGGCCCAGGAGGCTCACAGCACAGACTGCCAGCCAGCCAGCCAGCCAGCGACCCTGCACCGTCCCGCTGCTCCGTACTCCCGTGGGCCGAAGACCTCGAAGCCGACCCGTCCGCCCATACCGCGGCGGATGACGCGAACTGGCTTGCCGGCAATATTGAGCGTCGCCGACCTTGGACCGTGCGACCTAATCCGTCGACGTGAAGCCAGTCATCGCTGCATACCGCCGCGCGATCTGCAACCTTGAGTTCGACGTCGTACGCGAGCGGCCTCGCGACCGTGGATGCGGAGGAGCGACGGAACCACTCCTCCGCATCCAATGCGCGTACTGCGTGCATCCGGCACAGGCCGGATGCACCTAGCTCAGTCCTTGCGGTAGCCAGCGCGCGCGAACTCGTTGTACGGGCACGGCTGGACCGTGGCCCGGATGCGGGCGAAGCCCAGCTCGGCGTCGACTGCAACGCTGCCACCGGGATGGTTACCCCACACGACCTCGACCTCGGTGCCAGGCTTGGACGAGTCTTCCGACACCAACGCAAGGCTCAGCATGGTGCCGTAGGGGTCGTTGTAGGCCGCGTACTCGGTGTTGCCGACCAGCGAGCCTGCGAGCTCGACGCGCTGCTTGGCGAGGGTGTTGACGGATCCATGGTCGGTACCCAGGGCATTCGAGACGTCGTCCGCGTCCATCACCAGGGTCACCTTGTGGCGCCTCGGCGCGTCCTTCAGAGCCCGCAACGCGTCACGACCGAGGAAGTCGTGGCTGAACGAGATCGAGCGGCCGTAGTCCAGCTCGTAAGGAGTCACGTAGTAGTCGGCGATGTCGGGCGAGTAGAGGCTGCCGTTCAGCGGCTGCATGCCGTCGGGCGTGTGCAGGGGCAGCCACGCGCGGTAAGCGTTCTGGTCGGCAGTGTCGTCATAGATGGCCGGGATCGGTGCGGGCACCCAGCCGCCCTCCGCTTGGGCGGTGGGGTAAGCCAGCGAGCCGACCAACTCAAGGCCCAGCCCCTCTCCCGCCTTCATGAGCGCCTCCTTGACCGGGGCATGGTCAGCGTGGTCGCCGATGAACTCGTAGCCAGGCTGGCCAGCCATACCGTGCCGCAGAGCGCGGAAGGTCTTCCCCGCGAGGGCGACATCGGTGGCGTGGAAGAACTTGGTTTCGGGAAGTGGGCCGCCGAACGCTGAATCGATGAGCTGCTGAGCGCCGGGCCCCTGGATCTGGTAGCGGAAGAAGGGCGGGATGTGGCTGGGGTCGCGCGAGCAGTCAGGATCACTGGTGAGTTCGACGTCGTACTTACCCATCTGGGCGTGGTACCTGATCCAGTTCTGGGCAGTGGGCCGACCCGTGATGACGTAATCATTCTCTCCCCGTCGGAGCAGGATCGCGTCGCCGACCAGGTAGCCGCTCTCGTTGACCACGACGAGCTGTTTGGCCTGGTTGACGACGAAGTTCTCATAGTTGTTGGCGGTCAGCTCCCGGAGCATGCGGGTGGCGTCGGGCCCGGTAACGAAGGTGTCCCACATG
Organism: Actinomycetota bacterium; assembly: GCA_030862715.1. The sequence goes on from JALZDD010000886.1 coordinate 14,476, forward strand.
TGGTACGACAGGTCCATCAGGGCGACGCCGTCGCGCCATGCGGCCTGCTCCTTGCGCCAGCCGGAGTACTCCAGCGCAACGACCGGCGGGGTCCAGAACTGCGGCGCGTCGGTCCAGCGCAGGTTGACGGCAGAGCCGGCCTGGTCGATGCCGTCCTGGAGGCTAGGTGATGGCATGTCCGTTCCTCTCGTTGATGGCTCTGCGATCGCGAGCCCAATACTTGACAGATGTATGTCAACATAGAAGATGCCTGACAACAAGTCCTTGGGAGAGAATGCTCAGATGAATGACGCTGCGAAGTACTGGGACGACGAGTTCACGCATGTGCTGTGGCGTGCGCAAAACGCCGTGCACAGAATGGTCCAGGAGGCGCTGGCAGATCTCGGCGTGACGGCTACTCAACTCGGGCTCGCGGTCCATCTCGAACAGTTGGGGCCGCTGTCCGCAGCAGATCTGTCCCGCGGCTTCCACATCGCTCCGCAGAGCGTCGGCACCGCGTTGAGCCGGCTTGAGAAGCTGGGGTGGGTGAGTCGTCGAATGCATCCGGTCCACAAACGCGTGGTGCTCTACGAACTGACCGACACCGGGCTGGCCGGAACGACCAGGGGACGGCGGGCGATGTCTGTCACCAACGCAGAGTTGACCTCCGGGCTGTCCACAGGCGAGATCGCCACGGTGACCGCGCTGTTACGTCGGGTCACCGAGGCGATCGACGGACCGGACATGCCCCTGACACCGGCCTGGCCTGTCCGGTCCTAGCCAGCGTTTCAGCCGACCTTGACGATCCCCTTGTCGGCGCCGACGGTAACCCGTCCGTCGTAACCCGCCTGCGCCCAGCGGCGCCACTGTCGGGGATCGAGGTCGGGCTGGGCAAGATCCCCGATGTGACTGAGCACGAGATGACCGGCTTGGGCCGCTTGGGCGACCTCCCCCACCTTCTGCACCTCAACATGGCCCTCGAGCAGGTGGCTGACGACCGCAGGCGGCCCCGCCCATCCCTGAACGTTGATCGCCTCATGAACGAGGACGTCCGAGTCCCGGGCCAGGCGGACCAGGTTCCCGCTGTAGGTGGTGTCACCCGAGAACGTCACCGACCCGTGGTCGGTGTCGAACCTGTAGGCGAAAGCCGGAAAAACCGGGCCGTGCGGGACGAGCACAGCGGTGACTCGTACACGGTCGTCCTCCATGACTTTGAAGGGCGTCATCGTTGGAGCCGTCTGCTGGTAGCTCGCCCCCACGGACGGCAGGGTCAGCTCCTGCACATCGGCGAGGCTGCGAAGGTCCCGCGTTCCGGAGTCGCGCATGAAGAGGTTGGTGCTGTACGCGAAGGCGGCGTTGGCGTAGTCGAAGAATCCGGCGAGGCCGGGAGTAGGGTCCGCTGGGTTGGTCGTCGGGGCCTGGCCGCCTCCGAACTTCGCTGGAAGACCGCCTGCGGGTCCGGGACCATAGACCGGTGTCGGCCCGGCGATCGTGTCGCCCTGTGCGGGAGCCTGGAAGCCTCCCAGCAAGAAGATCTGGAAGAGCTCCGCGACATGGTCCGCGTGGAGGTGGGTGACGAAAACAGCTCGCAGGTCGGCCCAAGCTAGGCCCACCTGGGTGTAGTGCGAGACGGCCATCCGTCCGGCGTCGACCAGGTAGATCGCGCCGTCGACCACCAGCGCTGAGGCGATGCCAGCTCGTGCCCGCTGAGGGGGCGGACCGCCGTGAGTGCCGAGAAGCACCACAGATGCTCCGCGCCTGGGCAGCACGTCAGCTGGTCGCGTCAGGTAAGCCGAGGCAGAAGAGGCCGGCATCACTGCAGCCGCTGCACCGAGCACGGAGGCAGCGGCGAGAAAGCCGCGCCGGGTGCTTGCCGGTCCTGCCGGTCTACCGGGCGACGCGATCGCGCAGCAGTCTTTTCCTTCGAGGCCACTCACGCCCTCACCCCCGCCGACATCGGCAGGTTCGACGGCTGCTGGCGCGTCACGATCCAGCCCTTGCGCGCGGCGAGACTCTCCCTCAAGCGCCAGGTCAAGCCGACCACGGGGACCTTTCCCAGGTTCTGACACTTCTTGTTCAACTTCCGACCTCCATCTGATCTGATGTGTTCACAGCGCGCTTTGCGCCTCTGTTCTCGCAGAGCACGTCGAGCATTCGCGTCGCCTTCACACGCGACTCGGCCAACTCCGACTCGACCTCGGAGTGCACGGTGATCCCGCCGCCGGTGCCCAGCGACCAGCGCCCGGAGCCAACGGTGGTTAACGATCGGATGATCACGCCGAGGTCTGCCTCCCCAGAGGCCGCGATCCGGCCGAACGCCCCGGCATACGCTCCACGGGGACTGTCTTCAACCCTGTCGATGATCTGCATCGTGCGGCGCTTGGGCGCGCCTGTCATCGAGCCCGGCGGAAAGAGCGAGCGGATTGCAGCGACCGTCGAGACATCCTCGCGCAGCCGGCCTCGCACCGTCGAGACAAGTTGATGGACCGTCGGGTAGCTCTCAACCCGCATGAGTTCCGGGACCGACACCGTGCCGATCTCGCTGATCATGCCGATGTCATTGCGGAGCAGATCGACGATCATCAAGTTCTCCGCACGGAACCGAGGGTCATCCGAGAGGTGTGACCGTAGCCAGGCGTCGTCCTCGTCCGTCGAGCCGCGGGGCGTGGTCCCCTTGATCGGTCGGCTTTCAGCCCACCGCTGGGAGTCGATGGTCACGAACCGCTCGGGGCTCGAGCTGAGCAGCCAGCCCCGCGCCCCAGGCACGTCGTGCTGTAGGAAGCCTGCGTAAGGAGCGGGATTACGCCGGCGTAACGCCAGGTAGGTCTCGACGGGGTCGGCGACCTGGTCGCGCTCGACTCGGTAGGTGAGGTTGACCTCGTACGAGTCACCCGCGCGCAGTGCTTCCTGTACCCGCTCAAATGCGGCGCGGTATATGTCTTCTCGGCCCGGTTCGAGCGGGTGGGTCAGGACGGTCATGGTGCCGGGAGCCTCGACAGGAGGATGGGAGAAAACTCTTACGGCGGACGGCCGCATCCAGACCGCATCCGGGAGATCGTCACTCGGTGCGGCCGCGAGATCGGAACGCGCCGCGTAGCCCAGGTAGCCGAACCACTGCGCGTCGGCGGGGCCGTTTGCGATCTCGCGGTCGAGGACCTCGAACACGTCGGCGCCAACGGTCTCCGCCCGGTCGCCGACATGGCGCCGAACGACACCCGCCCGGGCGTCGTAGCTGAGCGAGACGTCATCAGCAGCGAGCCAGCCGAGGAAGGAGCGCCGCCCCGACCAATCACGACCGCCTCCGCCGTCGAGCCAGAAGCATCGCCGATGTGCTGCGGCGACGCGCCGGAACATCTCGAGCGCCGGATCCTGGACTGCCGCCATGTCTATCTCAACCCCAGGAAGTTCGACACGATCTGGGCGCCGTGCTCCGAGAGGACCGACTCGGGATGGAACTGCACGCCCTCCAACGGACGCCTGCGGTGCCGTACGCCCATGACGGTACCGTCCTCACAGCGGGCGGTCACGGCCAGACAGGGAGGCACCTCGACAGCGGCGAGGGAGTGATAGCGCACCGCTGCGAATCGGTTGGGGACGCCGCGAAAGACCCCGCGCCCGTCATGACGGATTATCGCGACCTCGCCGTGAGCGGGCCGCACACGAGCTACCCTGCCGCCAAACACCGTCACCAGGCCCTGCAGCCCGAGGCAGACTCCGAGCACCGGCGTCCGCCCGTCGCGCAAGATCCACCGACCACTCCTGAAGTCGCGGGGGTCGTCCGGCGTGCCGGGACCCGGCGAGAGCACTACGTGGGACCGTCCGCGCAGGTCGGCTTTGCTGAGGTCGTCGTGCTGCGCGACGTCGGGAAAACGCCCTGTAACCTCCGCGATCAGGTGCACGAGGTTCCAGGTGTAGGAGTCCTGATGGTCCACGACGAGGATGTCCATCGAGTGCTGCGCTCAGAGGCCGGTGACGTCGACGCGTCGCCGGTCGGGCTTGAACGGAAGCGCGCTGACGAGCGCACCGATCTCGCGCTGAGGTGTGCCAGGCCGACCCCAGAGGACCGACACCCTGGTTCCCGGCTCGGCGAGTCTGCGGTCGAGCACGCCGAGCGAGATGGTTTCTCCAACAGAGAGACTGAGCGCCCTGCCCGAGGACACGCCGATCGGCTCTTCGTGACTGAGGACCTGATCAAAGCTCGCGCCGTTGTACCGCGGAAGCTCCATCGGGTCGACCGGGCCACCAGCCCCGAACATCCCATCGGCAAGGACCGCTGTGACGTCGGCGCGGTCCCAGACCAGGCCAACGAGCGTGCGTGCGGAGCCGCCTGCCGCAGACTCGGCGCAGAGAGCCTCCCGGCCGAGGAAGTCGTGTTCACCAGCCGCGCGGCCGCCCCACCCCAACTCACCTGGTGTACGGAAGAAGTCGACGACCCCGGACGGCACGAAACTACCCGTCGGCGGTCGCTGTCGGAACTGGGTCGGCGCGCCCGGGGTGACGATCGAAGACGGTAGGTAGTCGAGCCCGTTGGTCGCAATGCCAGCCTCGATGTGCTGGACGGACTGGCTTCGGAAGCCGAGCTGCTTGACGCCGAGCTCCGCGCCTCTGTCCACAATCAGGGACCACACAGCGGCACCGATCCCCGACGGGCCGTGTAGCTCATAGCCAAGCTCACCGGAGATCCCCGTTCGCAGAATCCGCACGGGCTCTCCACCCAGCCCGACCTCAACACTGCGGTTGAACCTCAGATCGCGCAAGGACTGATCCAGTACTCTTTCGAGCACGTCGATCGACCGTGGACCCTGGACACCGAAGATGAAGACATCTGGACTGACGTCGTCGACTTGCACGTCCCAGTTGCCTTGAGTGGCCTGCCAGCGCAGCCAGTCCGCGCTGCCGGCTGTGTAGACGAACTCGCTCGCGCCGACGCGTAGAAGGATGCCCTCGGACGCGACGTGGCCGGTGGCGTCGAGTTGCACGCTGTGCTTGACCTGGCCGACCTCAAAGATGCCGAGGTCGTTCATGCCGAGCCAGCCAAGAAACTCCAGTGACTGCGATCCGGCAACGTGCACCTTGTTCAGCGGAGACCAATCCCCGATGTAGCACGTGGTGGTATGAGCCGTGCTCTCCTCAGTCCACGCGGTGTACTCCAGCGGCAGTAGCATCTGAGCGAAGTGACCGTACGAGCCGTTGCTACCGACGTCCTGAACTGCTACCGCGGGGCTGAAATACGCCGGCCGCAGGTCGGCAAAGCGGCCCTCCCGATGAGCGACGACCTTCTCGTATGCGGCGCGCTGCCGGCTTTGAACGGGCACATGACCGATTGCGTTCAGGTCCGTTTTCATCTGACTCCTCGTTGAAGTGACCATCGTCACTAGATCTATCTAGTGAACCGTAGTCAACGGCCCGCCCGCCCACGAGCCCGAGAGATCAGCAATGTTTGCAAGTTGAGCATGCATGGAGAGCAGGCACCGCGGCCCAAGCCCTGGAAGCGGCGTACGCGCTCAACAACGCGCGCCTTCCTCGGCCCGCTCCTGCCCGCGTGCCGAACTAGGTGGAGCATTCTGGCCACGGAGGCGTCAACAACCCCGATCAACCCGCGTTGGAACCCACATCGCTGCCAGCGGTGTAGTCATCCCCGTAGTCACCCGCGTGACACCTCAGGATTCCCCCTAACAAATGCATCAGCGCGACTAAGGCCTGGGCAGGGCTCCGCAGGCGCTGCGGCATCAGTGCCGCGGCTGCGGCAATGCGCGGAGACGATGAATGCAGTGGTGTAGCCGGAGCCGACGGGTGATGCGCTCGCACCGCGGGCGGTACTGGTGACGATTGCGACAGCGAGAGCGGCATCGCTGCTGTGCCCGTTGCCATAAGGTTGCTCGGCCATCGCACCTTCCACGAGGAGCCGGTTCAGGTGGCGGCCAGCGGTGCGCGTGACCGGCCTTGCCTACGGCCAGTCTTCGGCAGCCTCGGAAACGTGGTGGATCTCCGCCAGCATGCGCGACCATACTGGAGCGGCGACCGGAATCAGCACCAAACACCCCGCGCGAACCGAGCACACTGGCGAGCCGCGGCGTCAGCAGTACAGCCAGACACCATCGCGGCGGTGATCGGCTCAATCAGCAGTCCGATTCGGGTTGGAAGGTAGACGAGAACGTAGCCCAGCCGCGCCGACATCTGCGCGAAGAACGGCAGGATGGTGACGACGCCAAACATGCCGACGCCGATCACAACCGTCGCGACGATGAGGGGCGATGAGGCGCCGACCGACGAGCCGCGGTTCAATCAGCAGAGCCGGCGCACGCCACTCGACATGAGGAACAGTCCAGAGGAAGCGATCACTGCTTCACGAGGGTGAGTATGGCGGGTGAGGACCACCCCCACGTGACCCTGGGTGATCGCAAGAGCAACGACACCTATGTCGCGGCGAGCAATACCCTGCCAGCCACGACCAATGTCGCGTTTTCACGTGACGGGGTCGCCCGCCTCCGCCCGGATGGAAACCAGCAGATCAACGAGCTTCGCGATGTCATCAGGTGCCATCCCAGGATTGGCGAATACGGCGTTGACGGCGACTGTCGCGGGCTCGATAACCTTACGACCGCTATCAGTGATCGCGGCGCGTACGACCCGCTTGTCCAAGTCGTCCCGTGACCGGGTCACGAATCCCTGCCCCTCCAGTCGTTGGACTGCGGAGGTGACCGAGGTGGGGTGCACCTGGAGCAGTGAGCCGAGACGACTCATGCGCAGCGAGCCTGCCCGGGTGAAGGCGAGCAGACGCAAGACCTCGAAACGTGCGAAGGTCAGGTCGTAGGGGCGAAGGGAATCGTCGACGCACTCCATCAGAATCTGGTGAACTCGCGTCAATGACGTCACCATGGCCATGCCCGCGGCGGCCTCCTCCCATCCATGAGCGACCCACTGCCGATGGGCCTCACGAATGGGATCGCGGTCAAGCGTGGAGCGAACTCTAGTCATCTGATTCCCGCGGGCACCGACACCGCCGTACGCCTCGGGCACATGCGGTGCGAAGAACTCGGTCTCGACCAACGCGTCGTGCGCCTCCTGCGGGTAGCGAGCCTCTTCGTCGACCGCAGCAGCGGCCGGCGCGATCTTCGCGTCACAGATCTCGCGGATGGCCTTGCGGATCTCCTGGCGCTCCTCGGTCAGTCCATAAAGAGGTGCGTCGTTCGTCATGGACGGCTCGTCTCTCGGTTCTCGGCTCCGGCGTCGATGACGTAAAGGGGCCGCTCAGTACGGGTAGAAGCCGTGGCCGCTCTTCTTGCCCAGCAGGCCGGCCTCGACCATGCGGTCGAGCAGCGGCGGCGGGGAGTAGAGCGGCTCTTTGAACTCCTCATACATCGAGATCCCGATGGCCCGGACGGTGTCGAGGCCGATCAGGTCACTCAGCGCCAGCGGGCCCATGGGGTGGCCGCAACCGAGGACCATGCCGTTGTCGATGTCGGCGGCCGAGGCATATCCGGCCTCGTACATCCGGATCGCGGAGGGCAGGTAAGGCACGAGCAGGCTGTTGACGACGAACCCGGCCCGGTCGCTCGCCTCGATCGGCTGCTTGCCGATGGTGTCGGCGACAAAGCCCTGCATCCGCTGCTTGGTCTCCTCGCTGGTGGTCAGGCTGGGGATGAGCTCGACCAGCCGCATGACCGGGGCGGGGTTGAAGAAGTGCACGCCCATGACGTTGCCCGCGCGCCCGGAGACGGCGCCGAGCTTCACGATCGGGATGGAGGAGGTGTTCGAGGCCAAGATCGCCTCGTTGCTCTCGAGCAGGGCGCCGATGCGCTTGAAGAGGTCGAGCTTGATGTCCTCGCGTTCACTGGCCGCCTCAACCACCAGGTTACGGTCGGCCAGCGACTCCAGAGCGGTGCTGAACGAGATCGAGTCGAGCAGTTGCGCGGCGTCCCCGCGGCCATCTTGCCTCGGGAGACGGCCTTGTCCAGCGAACTGCGGATGCGCGCCTCGGCGGCCTTCGCGGCCTCGTCGTCGACCTCGACCACGATGGTGTCCAGGCCCGCGCGGGCCGAGACCTCGGCGATGCCCGCACCCATCAGGCCGCCGCCGACCACTCCGATCCTCTTCATGTTCCATTCTTTCGCTCGGGTGTCGAGAGGGGCTCGACACGAGATAGTTGGACATCATAGTATTGGGTTACTTGGACGTCCAACTATTTGGTCGAGGAATCTCATGACTGACATCAGCGCCCCCCAGCACCCGGTGAGGCTCGTGACCGCGAGCAGCCTGTTCGACGGGCACGACGCCTCGATCAACATCATGCGCCGGATCTTCCAGTCCCAGGGCTG
>JALZDD010000500.1 GCA_030862715.1 Actinomycetota bacterium
CTGCAACCGGGACGGGCCGTGGACCGTCTAGATCGGCAGGACGCCCGCTCGGGGCGTACGACCGACGAGGAGTCCACCATGTCCACATCCCGCATCCAGCTCCGTGCCGCGCTCGCGGCGACCGCCGTGATCGGTCTGCTCGGCCTCGCCGGCTGCGGGAGCGAGCCGACCCCGTCGGCAGGGTCACCCTCCGCCGTCCCCTCCTCCTCGGCTCCGTCCTCAGCCCCGTCCTCGGAACCGCCCGCGACTCCCACGCCGACACCGGCACCGTCAGAGGTCCCGATCACGGCCACCCCGACGCCGAACCTCGACTGGGGCGGCCCGCTGGCTCCCGGAGCCTTCGGGAGGATCAAGGCCGAGGGCAACGTACGTTCTCTCGTCCAGCAGGGCTGGATGACACGCGACACCGCGCGCGAGGAGATCTGCGAGGGCAGGCACTGGAAGTGGGCCGACCAGGTCGGCGACGGCGTCGACGTCATCTACGACCAGCTGGGCGAGATCGCCTCCTTCGGGATGAGCAAGCCCGTCCTGGAGACCGCTCGCGGCGTCACGATCGGCGACTCCCTGATGGTCCTCAAGGACATCTACGGCACCGGCGCCCAGCAGACCAACGACTACGGCCAGACGACCTGGGTCGTCAAGGAAGGTGACCGCTGGATCGGCTTCCTACTCTCCGGCAACACCCGCGACGCGAAGATCGAGTTCATCGAGGTCTCCGTCGGACGCCAGCCGGGTCTGCTCCGCGACGGCTGCTGATCCCTCCGCGCCGGTCGCCTCCGCCGCGGCGTACGGTGGAGGTGACCGGATCCCGTTCTCGTGGAGGTATCCCATGTCCCGTCGTGCAACGGCTGCTGCCCTCGCTGCCTGTGGCCTGCTCACTCTCGCCGCCTGCGGGGAGGGGGCAGATCCTGACCCCGATGATCGCAACGAGGTGAGCGCGAAGTTCGCCGACCCCGACGGGAAGACGGTCGGGACCGTCGAGATCGAGGAGGACGACGGGGCCACCCAGATCAGCGTCCGGGTGAGTGGCCTGTCGGCCGGTTACCACGGCTTCCACGTGCACACGACCGGCAAGTGCGAGGCCGACAGCGCTGCGCCGGACGACCCGTCGAAGACCGGCGACTTCCTCTCCGCGGGTGGCCACCTCAACCCTGATGACAGCGCCCACGGCGAGCACCTCGGCGACCTGCCGGCGCTCCTGGTGAACGAGGACGGCACCGCCAGCCTGGAGTTCACCGGCCCCTTCACGCTCGACGACCTCCGGGACGCGGACGGCAGCGCGGTCATGATCCACGCCGGTCGGGACAACTACGCCAACGTCCCGGAGCGCTACGCCCCCGAGGGGCCGGACGAGGACACCACCAAGACAGGTGACGCCGGCGACCGCATCGCCTGCGCGGTGATCGAGGCCGGCTGACCGTCGCGAAATGAAGCGACGTACGCCGCCCGGGACAGCAGACTGGAACGGTGACCACCGACCTCACCCAGACTGACATGGCCCACCTGCGACGCTGCCTGGAGCTAGCGGCCGAGGCGCTGGCCGACGGCGACGGACCGTTTGGGTCCGTCCTGGCCGACAGTGCCGGCAACGCGCTCCAGGAGGGCCGCAACCGAGAGCACTCGACCGGCGACCCGACCGCGCACCCGGAGATCGAGCTCGCCCGCTGGGCAGCGATCCACCTCGACCCGGCGACCCGTGCCGGGGCGACGGTCTACACCTCCGGCGAGCACTGCCCGATGTGCTCGGCGGCGCACGGCTGGTCAGGGGTCGGGCGCATCGTCTACATCGCTTCCTCCGAGCAGCTGACGAAGTGGCGGGCCGGCTGGGGCGCCGGTGAGTCGCCGGTGCGGGCGCTGCCGATCCAAGAGGTCGCACCCGCCGTCGAGGTGGTCGGCCCCGTCCCGGAGCTCACCGAGGAGATCCGCACCCTCCATCAGACCGCCGCGGGCGCCTGAACCCAACCGCGTGAACAAGCGGCCGGGTCAGGTCCCTTGAATGCGGGTACTGGCGCAGCATGCCGGTGCTGACCATGTTCGCTGAGTCCCGATCCCTGACAGTCCGGACAGGATCGGATACGCCATGAGGCATCGCACGACCCAGGTCGGCGCCATCCAGACCTTCTACCGGGAGGCCGGCGCCGAAGACGCGCCGGTGCTGCTGCTCCCGCATGGCTATCCGGGTTCGTCGTTCGTCTACCGGCACCTGCTCGCCGCACTGGGCGACCGATGGAGGCTGATCGCTCCCGACCTGCCCGGGTTCGGCTACAGCGCGACACCCGCACCAGAGGAGTTCGACTACACCTTCGACGCCTACGCCGACTACCTGTACGACTTCGTCAACACACTGGAGCTGGACCGCTATGCGATCTGGTTGCACGACTACGGCTCTCAGTTCGGGCTCCGGCTAGCGATGCGCGAACCGGACCGGGTTGCCTGCCTGATCATCCAGAACGGCGATATCTACGAAGACGAGTTCGGACCGAAGTACGACGGGCTGCGAGAACTCTGGGCCAACCCGGGGGCCGACGCCCGCCGCGGCATCGCCGCCCACGTCAGCCTGGAGGGATTCCGCGACGAGTTCGTTGGCGAACTTCCCGACCACGTGGCCAATCGAATCCCACCGGACCTGTGGACTCTGCACTGGTCACTGATGGGTACTCCGGAGCGGATCGCGAATCTGGTCCGGCTACTGGAGGACCAGCCCAGCACCTTGCCGTGGTTCGAGCGGCAACGGGCCTACCTCCGCGAGCATCAGCCTCCGACACTGATCGTGTGGGGGCCGCACGACGGGTACATGCCCGAAAGTTCCGCCCGCGCCTACCACCGTGACCTCCCTGACGCGGAACTACACCTGTTCGACGGCGGGCACTGGTTGCTGGAGAGCCATCTCGACGAGGTCGCCCCAGTGGTGCGCGACTTTCTGAACCGCCTTCACCCACCGAGTTGACGCGGCTTGCTCAGCTCAGAGCCCGTGTGACGCTAATTGCATTGACTGCAACTTGCACTCACTGCAAGAATAGGTGCTGTGCCCACCTCTGCCCCGCCTCCGAACGCCCGCGAGCGTCAGAAGCGGGAGCGTCGCCTGGCGCTGATCGAGGCTGCTCAGCGACTGGTCGGCGAGCGTGGGCTCGATGACGTCACCGTGGAGGAGATCAGCGCCGCGGCGGGGTTGTCGACGCGTACGTTCTTCAACTACTTCGACTCCAAGGACGACGCGGTTCTCGGGATCCAGGAGATCGAGCTCGATGCCGAGGTGCGCGCGGAGTTCGTCTCCGGCGGGCCGTCGGGGCGGCTGATGAC
>JALZDD010000505.1 GCA_030862715.1 Actinomycetota bacterium
CGGAACTTGCAGACATAGGTGCCGAGGTCATCGGCCTCCACGATCCCGGGCAGGCTGCCGCCCTCCCGGAGCGGGGTGACATACCGAGTCACCCGCACCGTCTCCAGACTCACGAGATGGTGTCCTCTTCCAGTCGTCTCTTCTCCTCGGCGATGTCGAAGCGGGGCGCGGGCCAGTCCAGATCGAGCCGGTCCAGTGTCTCCAGGAGCAGCTCGCCGATGGCCAGGTTGCGGTACCACTTCTTGTCGCTCGGCACGAGGTACCACGGAGCGTACTCGGTGTTGGTGCGCTCCAGCGCAATCTCGTACGCCTCCCGGTAGCTGTCCCACAGCTGGCGCTCGTCGACGTCGCCGCGGTTGTACTTCCAGTGCTTCGTCGGGTCCTCGAGCCGGGCCATGAGCCGCTTCTTCTGCTCCTTGGGCGAGATGTGCAGCATGCACTTGAGGATGACGGTGCCGTCGTCGGCCAGCCGCTTCTCGAAGTCGTTGATCGCGCCGTAGCGCCGCTCGATCTCCTGCGGTGGGGCGAGCTCGCGGACGCGGCCGATCAGCACGTCCTCGTACTGAGAGCGGTCGAAGACGCCGAGGTAGCCGGGCTCCGGCACCGCCTTCTCGATCCGCCACAGGAAGTCCTGGGCCCGCTCCTCGTCGGTCGGTGCCTTGAAGCTGGTGATCTTGACGCCGACGGGGTCGACCAGCCCGACGGTGTGCTTGAGCACGCCACCCTTGCCCGAGGTGTCCATCCCCTGCAGGACGAGCAGCACCCGCCTGGGGTCGTCGCTCTCCTTGGAGGCGAAGAGCTTGGTCTGCAGCTCGAGCAGCATCGGGCCGAGCTCGGCGAGCACCTGCTTGCCGGTCTCCTTGTCGACGCCGACGCCGGGCGCGGAGTTGGTGTCGTACTTCCGCAGATCCACCGGACCGGCAGGCAGCCGCAGCTCGTCAAGAAGGCTCATGGGTCGACGATAGGCCCGCAACGAGCGCCACCGGGCGGGTCAGCCGAGAACGCGTCGCAGATCCAACGAGCAGCCGACCATCGTGGTCGTCGACCCGTCGGGCTGGGGCTCGTCGAACCACGTGCCCTGCTCGAAGCCGACCTTGGCGAGCATCCGCAGCGATGCGGCATTGCGGTGGTCGGGGGCCGCGAAGCAGGCCGTCGCACCCGGATAGCGGCGCTGGATCGAGGTGAGCCAGACCCAGGCCATCCGCGGCCCGATCCCCCGGCCCACGAAGGCCGGCTCCCCGATCGCGTAGTCGAAGCCGATCGCGTCCGGGTCGGGGGTGAGCAACGCGTAGTCGGGCTGCGCGCTTCGCGCGCTTACTCCCTCGCTCGGCGCGAACGGACGAGCAAGCTCGCCGATCGGCCTCACTCCGGTCGTCTCGTCGCTGATCCGGTAGTCCTGGCAGAAGCCGATCGAGCGCCCATTGACCTCGATCACCCAGAACGTCACCGGCGTCTTGCCGTCGATGTCGGGCCCGTAGTTGTCGGCCACCCAGTCGGGAGTGGGGTCGCCGTCCACGCCGTACCACCGGTGCACGTGCTCCGCGTTGAGCCAGCGGACCAGGTGGGGCAGGTCGCCGCGGGTCATCGGCCGCAGCGCCACCACCGGCATCGGGTCGGCGGAGAACTCCTTCACCTCACCGGAGAGATCCACGGCGTACGCGGGCCGCCCGGCGATCCTCGTCGCCGCCGCGGCCCAGCTCTCCCCCGGGCGCGTCACGCCACCGAGACGATGTGTCCCGGTGTGGACCGCAACCGGCGTGAACATGCACCCAGGTTAACCGTGTGGGGTCAGTGTGCCTGGCCGCCGCGGCGGTCGACGAGCGGCGGCTGGGAGGACCACGGGAAGTCGATCCAGCGGTCTGTCTTCTTGTAGACGTAGTCGGCGTTGATCACGGTCCACGGCTTCTCGAAGATCACCGCGGTGCGCGCCTCGGCCACGTGGCCCTCGCAGAAGTCGTGGACGATCTCCAGGGTCTTGCCGGTGTCGGCGACGTCGTCGGCGATGAGCACCTTCATCCCGGTCAGGTCGACGGCCGCGGGGGTCGGCGGGAGCATGATCGGGACGTCGAGACGCTCGTTGACGCCGGTGTAGAACTCCACGTTGATCGCGGACAGGTTCTTCACGTCGAGGGCGTAGCCCAGGCCCATCCCGAGGGC
>JALZDD010000924.1 GCA_030862715.1 Actinomycetota bacterium
GCAGGTCATCGACCAGCTGTGAGGCCGACTCCGGGGTCTGGTTGTCGAAGAACTCCCAGTTGACCATCACCACCGGCGCGTAGTCGCAGGCCGCGTTGCACTCGATGTGCTCGAGCGTGATCGCGCCGTCGGCCGTGGTCTCGTCGTTGCCCACCTCGAGCTTCTCGCGCAGGCAGGCGAAGATCTCGTCGCCGCCCATGACCGCGCACAGAGTGTTGGTGCAGACGCCGACGTGGTGGGTGCCGACGGGATGGCGCTTGTACATCGTGTAGAACGTCGCCACCCCGCTCACCTCGGCCGGGGTGAGGCCCAGGACTTCGGCGCAGGCGTGGATCCCTTCGGGCGTTACCCGGCCCTCGACCGACTGCACCAGATGGAGCATCGGCAGCAGCCCGGAACGGGCCTGGGGATAGCGAGCCGCGATCTCGCGCAGCTCGTCGTAGGTCTCAGCAGCAAGCGTCATCGGTCGACGCCTCCCATCACCGGGTCGATGGACGCGATCGCCACGATCACGTCGGCCACCATGCCGCCCTCGGACATCACGCTCGTGGCTTGAAGGTTGGTGAATGACGGGTCCCGGAAGTGGACCCGGTAGGGCTTGGTGCCGCCGTCGCTGACCACGTGGGCGCCGAGCTCTCCGCGCGGCGACTCGATCGCGACGTACGCCTGGCCCGCCGGCACCCGGAAGCCCTCCGTCACCAGCTTGAAGTGGTGGATCAGCGCCTCCATCGACTCGCCCATGATGTGGCGGATGTGGTCGAGGGAGTTGCCCTGTCCGTCGGGGCCGACGGAGAGCTGCGAGGGCCAGGCGATCTTCTTGTCGGCGACCATGACGGGGGCGCCGTCGAGATCGGCGAGCCGCTTGAGCGCCTGCTCCATGATCCGCAGCGACTCCCACATCTCGGCCAGCCGGATCCGGAACCGGCCATAGGAGTCGCACGTGTCCCAGGTGATGACCTCGAAGTCGTAGTCCTGGTAGCCGCAGTAGGGCTGGGTCTTGCGCAGGTCCCACGGGTAGCCGGCCGCGCGCAGGATCGGGCCGGTGAGCCCGAGCGCCAGACAGCCCTCCAGGTCGAGGTAGCCGACCTGCTCCAGGCGGCCCTTGAAGATCGGGTTGGCGTTGCAGAGCGCGGCGTACTCCTCCAGGCGCTTCTTCATCAGCTCGATGAACTCGTTCACCCGCGCGACAGTGCCTTCCGGCACGTCCTGAGCGATGCCGCCGGGCCGGATGTACGCGTGGTTCATCCGCAGCCCGGTGATGAACTCGAACAGGTCCAGGCACAGCTCACGCTCGCGGAACCCGATCGTCATCACGGTCAGCGCGCCGAGCTCCATGCCGCCGGTCGCGATCGCCACCAGGTGGGAGGAGATCCGGTTGAGCTCCATCAGCAGGACCCGGATGACGTCGGCCTTCTCCGGCACCTCGGCGCCGATGCCGAGCAGCTTCTCCACCCCGAGGACGTACGCCGTCTCGTTGAAGATCGGGGACAGGTAGTCCATGCGGGTGACGAACGTGGTCCCCTGCGTCCAGGACCGGTACTCCATGTTCTTCTCGATGCCCGTGTGGAGGTAGCCGATCCCGGCGCGTGCCTCAGTGACGGTCTCGCCCTCGAGCTCGAGGATCAGGCGGAGCACCCCGTGCGTCGAGGGGTGCTGCGGGCCCATGTTGACGACGATCCGCTCGTCCTTGACGTCCTTGAGGGCGTCGGTCAGCTCGTCCCAGTCCTGGCCGGTGACGGTGAACGTACGTCCCTCGTCCTCTGTGGTCGTCATGAGTAGCTCCTGCGGGTGTCCGGCGGCGGGATCGTCGCGCCCTTGTATTCCACCGGGATCCCACCCAGCGGGTAGTCCTTGCGCTGCGGGTGGCCAGGCCAGTCGTCGGGCATCAGGATCCGGGTCAGTCCGGGGTGGCCGTCGAAGACGATCCCGAACATGTCGTAGGTCTCGCGCTCGTGCCAGTCGAGCGTCGGGTAGATGGCCACCGCGCTCGGCACGTGCGGGTCCTCGTCGGGGGCCGAGGTCTCCACCCGCACCCGGCGGTTGTACGTCATCGAGAGCAGGTGGTAGACCGCGTGCAGCTCGCTGCCCCTGTTTTCCTGG
This sequence comes from Actinomycetota bacterium, assembly GCA_030862715.1. Next base: position 2,101 of record JALZDD010000924.1, read on the forward strand.
CCTAGGTCAGCGGGGTAGTGCACGCCGGAGACACCGGAGCAGAGCTCGAAGCGCAGGTCGTCGCGGAGCACCTGCAGGGCCTCGAGCAGCCGCTCGCGGCGTACGTGGAAGGTCAGCTCGCCGCGGTGGATGACCGCCTCCGCCTCGGTGAAGGCGAGGGCGTCGGCGATCTCCTTGAACCAGCCGCCGTAGGGCTG
>JALZDD010000511.1 GCA_030862715.1 Actinomycetota bacterium
TCGATGCTGTCGAGCATGGGCCCGACCTCGTCCTTGACGAATGCTATGCCCGCGTCGATGTTGCCGGGGTTCCCGTGGAACGTACTGGAACGTGCGTACACGGCCCGCTCCTTTCTAGGACAGGGCAGTGCCCGGACCGGCACTGCCGGTAGTTTCCTGTCTACTCCTCTGGGCGCAGGGACGCCATAGCCAAGCTTTGGGGTTCTCTCGATTCGTCAGGGGACCTCTATGCCTGGAGGGCGCGGCCAGCAGTACGGGAGCTGATGTGTGGCCGGCGTCGGCGAGCCAACGAACGGCGTCTTGGCACCGCGAGCATCGCTCGTGCGGGGGATCAATCGACAGGAGCACATCAGACGCCGAGCTTCAGCACCGCGGCGCAGTGGTATCGGAGCCTGCCGGCCGATCCTGCCCATGACGATGGGCCGCCGGGGAAGAACTAGCGCGGTCGCTGTGACCAGCGCGCCCGCTCGAGGACTTCGTGCGTCCGCTCGGGAGGAACCCGGTGGCTGGCGATGTCCTCGGGCCAATTGGCCACCTCGGCTTCGGCCCATTCGGCCCAGGACGCAACGAGGGCGTAGAAGTCCGTGAGGAAGGCGCCGAAGAGGAGGGTCGTGGCGCGGCGCTGGTCATGCAGCCCGTGTCCATCGGCGAACTTCTCGCCGCCCTCGATGTTGCCGACATTCATCTCCACGGCCCACGCGCGGGCGCGGGCAATGGTGGCGAGGGCGTCGTCGCGGGTGCCGTGGTCCGCAAAGACGAGTTTGACCAGGCCTTCGAACTCGAGCGCTGGGCCGTCCCCGGGGTCGGCGAGCCATGCGGCGAGCGCGCGTCGGCCGGACGGAGTGATCGTGTACACGGTGCGCGGGCGGCGGCCGACGGCGTCTTCGCGAGCGCTGGCGTACCCGTACAGGGCGAGCTTCTTGGGCTCTTCGAACAGCTTGCTCTGTGCGCGTGGCCACGCTCGGCCCACGCTGCGGTCCATCGCCTTGGCGAGCTCGTAGGTCGAGTGCGGGCGGACGGCGAGGAGGCCGAGTACGCCGTACGTCGTCGTGGTGAGCCGGGGAAGTTCAGTTGACATGATGCTCCCTTCGGGACTAAAACTAGCAGATACTCTCTTTGGGACTATCCAGTGAGGCGATGATGAATGACATGACGCTGGAGATCGACCCGCGGAACGCGGGCGCACTCCGTGAGTGGGACGGTGAGCACGGGGCCTACTGGGCCGAACATGCGGCGACGTACAACGCATCCGTGGCGCGCTATCAGCCGGTTCTGCTGGCTGCGATCGGTGCTGAGTCTGGCGAGCGGATCCTCGATGTCGGGTGCGGTTCCGGTGAGCTTGCGATCGACCTGGTGCGCGGCACCCCGGGCGTGACCGCGGTGGGAGTCGACCTGTCGACGGCCCAGCTCGAGGTGGCGCGACATCGGGCCGGCGCGCTGCCGGTTACGTTCGCGCAGGCCGACGCCCAGAGGCATGACTTCGGAGCAGATTCCTTCGACGTGATCGCCAGCCGGACGGGGACCATGTTCTTCAGTGACATGGCGCTGGCCTTCGCCAACCTCGGTAAGGCGACCCGACCCGGCGGTCGCTTGGTGATGCTCGTATGGCGGGGGATCGAGGACAATGAGTGGCTTCGCGAGTTCTTCGGCGCGATCGGGCGAGTTCTGCCCATGGCGCCACCGCCGGCGGATGCCCCGGGGCCGTTCTCGCTCAGCGACCCGGATCGCGTGCGCGACCTGCTCCATGGCGCAGGCTGGGACCACGTCACCTTCGCCGCCCAGGACGAGCTGCTGCGTTTCGGGCCCGACGGGAGAACCGCGACCACGTTCGTGGTTGGCCAGATGAAGTGGCTGTTCGACAAGCTCGACGCCGCGGACAAGCGGCGGGCCGAGGCGAACCTGCACGAGGTCATGGCAGCACATGCCGGCGAGGACGGCGTGCTCTTGGGGTCCGGTGCCTGGATCGTCACCGCCCTGTCCGGGACCCGCACATGAAGGTCAGGGCCACCACGGCGATCGACCAGCCGGTCAGCGATGTGTTCCCCCTCATGGCCGACAACCGGAACGAGCCGCTGTGGAACAGCAATCTCAGCGAATCCGAGCTGCTCACAGCGGAGCCCATCGGCCTGGGCAGCCGCTTCAGGGCCGTCTATCGGGGCCAGGAGTGCATCGCGGTCATCGCTGAGCACGAGCCTGACCGCGTCGTGACCTTCGAGGTCGACACGAAGCAGATGGACATCACCGGCAAGATGACCTTCTCGCCCGCGGGCTCCGGCACCCATCTGGACGGAGAGTTCGATCTCCGCCCGAAAGGTGTCATGAGGGCGATGCTGCCCCTGTTGGCGCCTCTCGTCCGTCGGGATTTCCCCAGAAGTTCACGAACTTCAAGGCCTTCGCAGAGCACCGCTAGCGAGTCGGTCCGTCGGCTCCCACCTCCTGTTCGGGAGGTCGGAGTTTGAACATGAGGTTATCGGCAATGCGCCACAGAGCGGCGGTTGGACATAGCCGCTTCGCGGCGGTGTGACGCAGGTTCCGCCGGCGCGGGGTGCGGCAGATCCGGGTGTGTGCACGCTCAGAGACGCCTCGTCCTGAGCGTCACCGTAAGTCACTTCACTAGCTGTAGCTCCTCGACCCGCAGTGCTGATCCTTCCCGCAGCGGCTCCCACACACCGGTCGGCTTGAAACCGTGGACGAGATAGAGCCGGCGCGCGACTTGGTTGCCCTCGGTCACGTGCAGACGTACGCCGAGATCGCGGTCGCGGCACCAGTTCACCAGATCGGTGAGGAGCCCGGCGGCGTACCCACGGCCGCGTGCCTCGGGCGCCGTCCACATGCCCCAGATGTAGGCGACGGCGCTGTCCGGGGGAGTGAAGGTGCCACCCATTGCTACTCCTCGGCCGTCTTCCAGCACCACCAGGATCGGCGCGGACCCCTCGGCCCGTTGCCGCCAGAAGCCCTCCGTGCGAGCCTGGGCCTCGGCGAGCGTCGTTCTGAAGGCGTCGGGTGAGTCGGCCAGCGCCCGCAGGCTGACGTTGCGAAAGAGGGACCAGTCATCAGCGGTGATGGTGCGTACCTCGACGTTCATGGCACCGAGTTGACAGCAACCCTGTCGATTCTGCCACCAGATTTCGACTCGGTTCCTGGCCGGTGAGCTCGTGGCACATCAGAAGTGGGGGCGGGGTTCTCCACGGTGCCGGTGTGCCTTGCCTGAGTCGAGAGGTCAGGCGTCGACCTCGGTCAGAGTGGCGGAGGGAAGCCAGTCGGCGCCGAGGAGCTGGGCGAGGGCAGTGAGGCCGGTGATGTCGCTTCCCACCGTGGCAGAGGCCGCAGCGATCCGCTCGACCATCACCCTGCCGACCTGCTCCTCGA
>JALZDD010000518.1 GCA_030862715.1 Actinomycetota bacterium
CGAGGCACCGCTGTCGGGTGGCGAGGCACAGCGGGTCGGACTGGCGCGCGCCTGGCACGCGGACCGGTTGCTGCTGCTGGACGACGCCACCTCCAGCCTGGACACGGCCACAGAGATGCAGATCAGCAGCACTCTCACCGCGGGAAGCGACCGGACCCGGTTGATCGTCACGCACCGGGCCGGCACAGCTGACCGTGCGGACCTGGTCGTCTGGCTCCACGAGGGCCGGGTCCGCGCGGTCGGCGCCCATCGCGAGCTGTGGCTGGACCCTGCCTACCGGAAGGTCTTCGGATGAGACGGGAGCTGAAGTACGGAATGCGGTCGCTGCGCCCGCGGCCGTTGCTTGCCCTGGCCTTGTGGTCGGTGCCGGAGATCCTGCCGACGGCCCTCTACGGGGTTGCCGTCGCGCATGCTGTGGACGACGGGTTCCTCGCCGGACGGCCCGTGATCGGGCTGGCCTGGCTGGGCGGCCTGGTCCTCGCCGCGATCGTCGGCGCCGTCGGCGCACGTCAGGTGTACCGGCTGTTGGGCGGACTGGTCGAGCCGTTCCGAGACGACTTGGCGCGACGGGTCGTCTCAGGGGCCCTGGAGCGCGGCGTCGCCGGGGGCCGCGACGACGGCGCGGTGTCGCGGCTGACCCGACAGGTCGAGGTCGTCCGCGACACGTACGCGGGCCTTGTGCTGGTCCTGCGGACGTTCGTCCTCACGGTCGCCGGCGTGGCTGCCGGCCTGCTCACCATCGATCCGATGGTCGCGCTGCTGGTGCTGCCGCCGTTCCTGCTGGGGCTGGCCGCCTCCCTGGGTGTGATCGGTCTCGCCGCCGGTCGGGTACGAGACTCGCTGCGGGCCGACGAGGAGGTGGCGACGACGTCCGGTGCTGTGTTCTCGGCGCTCCGCGACGTCACGGCCGGCGGCGCCGAGGCCCATGCCGCCACCCTGGTGGACGGCCCGATCGACGCGCACGCCGCGGCCGAACGCGCGCTCGCCCGGGTGGCTGCGTTGCGGATGCTCTGCTTCGTCCTCGGCGGCTGGGTCCCGATGCTGGCGCTCCTGGCCGCCGCTCCGTGGCTCACCGGCCGTGGGCTGACCGCCGGCGCGCTGCTCGGCGGCCTCACCTATGTGCTGGTCGGGCTACAGCCGGCGCTGGGGACCGTACTCGCCGTCCTCGGCGACAGCGGCCTACGGTACGTCGTCACGCTGCGCCGGATCCTCGATGCCGCGCCACCGCCCGCGCGGCCCCAGATGACCCAGCGGGCGAGGACCGGGTACGACGTCGTGTTCCATCGGGTCACCTTCGCGTACGGCCCGCACTCCGACGCCGTGCTGGACCGGTTCGACCTGACCGTGCCATCGGGCGACCACCTCGCCGTCGTCGGGCCGAGCGGCATCGGTAAGTCCACCCTGGCGGGTCTCGTCTGCGGCCTGCTGACACCGACCGCCGGCGAGGTCCTGCTCGGCGGGGACCCGATCACCGGGCAGCCCGCCCAGCAGATGGCGGCTGACCGGGTGCTGATCCCGCAGGAGGCGTACGTCTTCTCCGGGACGGTTCTGGACAATCTCACCTACCTAAGCCACGGCGCCGATGCGGCACAGATCGACCGGGCCGTCGAGGCGGTCGGCGCCGGGGCACTCGTCCGTCGCCTCGGTGGGCTGGCCGGACAGGTACGTCCCGGGGATCTCTCTGCAGGTGAGCGGCAGCTGATCGCTCTCGTCCGGGCGTACCTTTCGCCGGCCCCGGTGGTAGTGCTCGACGAGGCCACCTGCCACCTGGACCCGGAGGCCGAGCGACGCGCCGAGAATGCCTTCGCTGCGCGTGGCGGGACCCTCGTGGTGGTCGCGCACCGGATCAGCTCGGCGCTGCGGGCCCGGCGAGTCCTGGTCCTGGACGGTGAACGTGCGGCGGTCGGCGACCACGAGACGCTGCTACGGACCTCGCCGTTGTACCGCGACCTGGTCGGGAGCTGGTTACCGACCGATCAGATCCAGCCAGCCTCCTGAGCCTTCCGGATCGCCTCGATCCTCGTCCGTGCAGCCGTCTTGGCGAGGATGCGCGAGAGATGATTCCGGACCGTACCGGTGCTCAGCGACAAGACCTGTGCGACCTCCTTCGCCGTCGCCCCGGTAGCGACCAGCTCGAGCACATCCAGCTCGCGGTGGGTGAGCGGGTTGTCCCCGGCGGTCAGTGCCGCCAGCGCGAGCCCGACGTCCAGCACCGGCCGCCCCTGGGCGATCTGCCGTACGGCCATGACCAGCTCGGCCGGTGAGGCATCGGTGGCGATCAGGCCGACCCGGGGCGCCAGCCGGACCAGGCTCCGCCCTGCGGCGGCGAAGGTATCCCTGTCGAACACCACCAGAACGCCCGAGTCCGCCACCTTCCGGCACAGCCGATCGAGCTCGGCCGAGCAGGACAGGAACTGGTCGAGCACCACGACTGCCGGGCACTCCCGCGCCGCGAACGACAGCAGCTCCTCCGGTCTGCTCAGCTCGCCTACGACCTCGAGATCATGTTCCCTGGACAAGATCGCGGATATCGCCCCTCCCATCAACGTACCGCGATGCCCGAGTAGGACTCGGATCACCGATTTCCTCCCCTCAGTCCCGGCCGCGAGATCGTGCCGGAGCGACATGGACCCGCCAGTCTGCAAAAGGGCGGGCCCGGCGGTCATTTCGGAACGAACGCAGTGGCAGCTCGCGTGCGCACGACCCCGGAGGAGCTGGACCTGGTCAACAGACTGCTGACGGAGATGCCTGACATCGGGGACCCCAAGAGTGGACGCTGGTGGACATGGGCAGCCTCGGCCTTCGGACTGCACCGGACTTTCAGTAAGGCATGGAACTGGTCACCACGCCGCACCGTGCGATGCCGTATCACCAACATCGAGGATCAGTCCTCTCCTGGATCGCACGAGCCGATGAGTTTGAGTACGTATGCTCACGCGCCGGTCCCAGCGAGCCCGCTGCAATGGCCCTATGGACACAGGAGCAAGACCCGTCGCGCCGAGGCGGCTCGACTGGTTGAACAACGAGATCACCCGCTGGGTGGACAAGGGCCTCCTCACCGAGGACGCCGCGGAGAAGATCAAGGGACAGTACGTCGCCTCCCGAGCCGGTTCGCTGACGCGGGTCATCTCCTACCTCGGTGGTGCGTTCCTCGGGGTCGGACTGGTGTGGCTCGTCGCGACCAACCTCGACGCGTTCTCTCCGCTGGTGCGGTTCGCCGGGATCGTCGTCATCTGGCTCACGTTCACCGCCGCCGCGGAGGTGCTCACGCTCCCGCGCCCCTTGCGCGGCGCGTTCCGCGGGATTGCGGCGATCGCCTTCGGTGGCGTCATCTTCCAGGCCGCGCAGAGCCTCCAGGTGGCGGCGTACGAGCCCACGCTGGTCGGGATCTGGGGACTCGGGGCGCTTCTCTACGCCTACGCGAGCGTCAGCCTGGCGCCGCTGGTCGTCGGCATCGTGACCACGATGATCTGGTTCGACTGGCAGGTGGTGGCAAGCAGCGAGAGCACGTTCGCCGGCGTCTTCGCGGTGCTGGTCGGGGGTGTGGTCGCGACCGCGATGGCCGCGCTGCACGATCGACGCCGGGAGACGTTCGCCCAGGTCTGGCGGCTGGCGGGCGGCGTACTCGTCCTGGGTGGCCTCTTCGTCGCCGCCGTCCCGCAGATCGGCGACCATGACCTGGAGTGGAGCCCGACCCTTCTCGTGGCGCTGGGGATCGCCGCGCTCCTCGTCGCAGTCGCGGTGGCGCGTACGACCGGGCTGTCCCGCTGGGAGGTGCTGGCTTCGGCGCTCATCGTGCCGGTCGGGCTCGCGCTGGTCGCTTGGGACCCACAGGTCGACGACCTCGGCTCCGTGTCGGGCGAGGCGTGGCTGTCCGCCTTCGTCAGCATCGCGGTGTACGTCGTCGTTGCCGGTGTCGTCGCCGTCGACGGCTCCGTGCGCGACCACACGCTGCTCGTCGTGCTCGCCACCGGCGCGCTGGTCGTCTTCACGACCATGCAGAGCTTCGCGGTCTTCGCGCCGATCATGTCCGGCGCGACCCTGTTCCTGTTGCTGGGGACGCTCCTGCTCGCCACCGGCTTCGTCTTCGACCGCGCCCGCCGAGGCGTCGCTGCCAATCTCAGTGAGGCCCTCTCATGAACGCTCGTACCCGGGTGGCGCTCGTCTGCGTCCTCAACCTCGGTCTCGTCGGCCTCGCCGTCGCCGGCCAGCTCTCCGCACGCGTCACCGGCGATGAGATCCGGCTCCGCGTCGAGCCGGTCGATCCGATCGACCCGTTCCGCGGCGCCTACGTCGACCTCTCCTATGCCGACATCAGCACGCGTACGACCAAGGAGACCGGAGATGCGTACGTCTCGCTGGCACGACGTGGCCAGGTCTGAGTGGCAACCGGCGTCTCCAACGACCGGCCTGCCGAGGTGCCGTTCCTGAAGTGCCACGACGACGGCTGGCGGCTCAGCTGCGGCATCGAGAGCTTCTTCGTCCCGCAGGACCGCGCCCGGGAGATCGAGACGGACCTCGGCGGCG
>JALZDD010000968.1 GCA_030862715.1 Actinomycetota bacterium
TTCCGGTCGCGTACGTCCTGTGGTCGACCGCCTCGCTGGGGCCCGCGGAGGCGTACGACTTCCTGGTCCGCCCGCGCATCGGCGAGCTGCTGTGGAACACCGGCAGGCTGCTGGTCGGCGGGGTCGCCCTCTCGGTGGTGTTCGGGGTCTGCGGCGCCTGGGTGGTCGAGCGGACCTCGCTGCCGCTGGCCGGCTGGTGGCACGGGGCGCTCTGCGCGCCACTGGCCATCCCGGCCTTCGTCAACGGCTACGCGTGGGTCGCCACGACCCACGCGGTCCAGTCCTATCTCGGGGCGGTGCTGGTCGTCTCGCTCTCCTACTATCCGCTGGTCTACCTGCCCGCGGTGGCGGCGCTGCGTCGCCTCGACCCATCGCTGGAGGAGGTCGCGGCTGCGCTCGGGCGGCGGCCACGGGAGGTGTTCCTCCGCGTCGTTCTGCCGACCGTCGCGCCGGCGGTGCTCGGCGGTGCGCTCCTGGTCGGGCTGCACCTGCTGGCCGAGTACGGCGCGCTCCAGCTGCTCAACTACCCGACCCTGACGACCGCGATCCTGCAGCAGTACGGCACCGCGTTCAACGGTCCGGCGGCCACCCTGCTGGCCGGCGTGCTGCTGGTCGCCTGTCTGGGGCTGCTGGCCCTGGAGATGCTGGCCCGCGGTCCGGCCCGCCGTGCCCGCGTCGGGAGCGGCACCGCTCGCCCCTCGACCCGGCTGCGGCTGGGGCGGGGGACCGCGCCGGTGGTCGTCGCCCTCGGGGTCTTCGTCGCGCTCGCCGTCGGGCTGCCGGCGGCCAGCCTGGTGCGCTGGCTGGTCCGGGGTGCCTCGGCCGAGCTCGACCTGAGCCGCCTGCTTCCCGCAGCCGGCACCAGCGTCGCGCTGGCTGCCGTCGCCGGAGTCCTCGCGACCGCAGCGGCGGTCCCGGTCGTCTGGCAGGCCGTACGCCGCCGGACCCGCTGGTCGCTCGGCGTCGAGCGGGTCGCATACGTCACCAGCGCGCTGCCCGGTGTGGTCGTCGCGCTCGCCCTGGTCACCGTCGCCATCGGCTGGCTGCCCGGGCTCTACCAGACAGTGCCGCTGCTCGTGGCGGCATACGTCATCCTGTTCCTGCCGCGCGCGCTCGTCGCCGTGCGCGGGGTGCTGGAGCTGGTGCCGCCGCGGCTGGAGGAGGTCGCGCTCGGCCTGGGGCTGAGCCGGGCCGGGGCGATGCGCCGGGTGACCCTGCCGCTGCTGCTGCCCGGGTTGGCGACGGCGACCGCGATGGTCGCGCTCGCGGTCTCCACGGAGCTGACCGCGACGCTGCTGCTGGCCCCGATCGGGACCACGACGCTGGCCACCGAGTTCTGGAGCGAGGCGTCCTCGGTCGCCTACGGTGCCGCGGCGCCCTACGCGCTGGCGCTCGTGCTCCTCGCGATGCCGGCGACGATCCTGCTGGGTCGCTCCTCGAGAGGAGTGGCCCGATGACAGCGTTGGAGGTGAGCGGGCTGCGGGCCGGCCACGGCCGGCGGCAGGTGCTCGAGGGGCTCGACCTGACCGTTGAGGGCGGCGTGACCGCCGTCCTCGGTGCCTCGGGCTGCGGCAAGACGACGCTGCTGCGGTGCGTGGCGGGGTTCATGACGCCGACCGCGGGCGAGATCAGGATCGGCGGCCGCTCGGTCGCCGGGCTGGCGCCGCGCCGCCGCGGGATCGGGTACGTCCCGCAGGAGGGCGCTCTCTTCCCGCATCTCGACGTCGGCGGCAACATCGCCTTCGGGCTGCGCCGGAACGTGGCCCGTGCCGAGCGGCAGGCCCGCGTGACCGAGCTGCTCCGGCTGCTCGAGCTGCCCCCTGAGCTGGCCGACCGGCATCCCCACGAGCTCTCCGGCGGACAGCAGCAGCGGGTCGCCGTGGCCCGAGCGCTCGCGCCCCGGCCCCGCTTGGTGCTCCTCGACGAGCCCTTCTCATCGCTCGACGCGGGGCTGCGCGAGGAGTCCGGTCGCGCGGTCGTGCGGGCGCTGCGTACGGCCGGCGCGGCAGCGCTGCTGGTCACCCACGACCAGGGCGAGGCGCTCTCGCTGGCCGACCAGGTGGCCGTGATGGCCGCCGGTCGCTTCCTGCAGGTCGGCTCCGCGGTGGACGTCTACCTGACCCCCGAGCATCCCGAGGTCGCGGCCTTCCTCGGCTCGGCGACCCTGCTTCCCGGCGAGGTCGGCGGCGACGGGCGGATCGACTCGCCGCTCGGCGAGGTCGCGCTCATCACGCCGCAGCCCGCCGGGCCGGTGACGCTGGTCGTCCGCGCGGAGCAGGTGCAGGTCTCGGTCGACGCCACCTCCGGCACCAAGGGCGTGGTCGAGGAGGTCTCCTTCTTCGGCCACGACGCCACCATCCGGGTGCGGCTGAGTGATGACGTACGTGTGACCGCCCGGGTCCCGGGCACCGGGATCCCCGACATCGGGGCGACGGTCGCGCTCGAGGTCCTCGGGCCGCTGGTCGGCTATGCCGGGGACGCGCGATGAGCTCGACGATCGCGACCGGTGCGCACCTGCTCCTGAACGGGCGGCCGGGGGACCCGGCGGTCATCACCGACGAGACGACCCTGACCTATGCGGAGCTGGAGCAGGCGGTGATGGACCGGGCGGCCGCGTACGGTTCCGCCCGCGGGGTCGTGCTGCTCGAGGCGGGCAACGACCTGGACTCGGTGATCGGCTACCTGACCGCCCTCGCCGCTCGCCGTCCGGTGCTGCTGACTCCGCCCGGGGGTGACACCGACGAGCTCCGGACGCGCTACCGAGCCGCGTTCGAGGGCCGGGTGGACCTCCATCCCGACCTTGCCCTGCTGCTGTCGACCTCGGGCTCGACCGGGTCGCCGAAGCTGGTCAGGCTCTCCCGGGACAACCTGGCCGCCAACGCGGCCAGCATCGCGGCGTACCTCGGGCTCACCTCCGCCGACCGGGCGATGAGCTCGCTGCCGCTGCACTACTGCTACGGCCTCTCGGTGCTCAACTCCCACCTGAGCGTGGGCGCCGCGGTGATCCTCACCGACCTCTCGGTCGCCGACGACTGCTTCTGGGACGTCGCGGCGCGTCACGGCGCCACCTCGTTCGCGGGCGTTCCCTACACCTTCGACCTGCTCGACACCTCAGGCTTCGCCGACCGCTCGCTGCCGTCGCTGCGCTACATCACCCAGGCCGGCGGCAAGATGCCGCCCGAGACCGTCCGTCGTTACGCCGCGCTGGGGGAGTCGCGCGGCTGGGACCTGGTCGTGATGTACGGCCAGACCGAGGCCACCGCCCGGATGGCCTACCTCCCACCGGACCTGGCCGCGAGCCGGCCCGAGGCGATCGGCATCCCGATCCCCGGCGGGCACTTCCGCCTCGATCCCGTCGACAGCCCGGACGAGGGCGTCGGGGAGCTGGTCTACACCGGGCCGAACGTGATGATGGGGTACGCCGAGAGCGTCGGCGATCTCGCCCGCGGCCCCGAGCTCACCGAGCTCCGCACCGGGGACCTCGCCCGTCAGGCCGACGACGGGCTGTGGGAGATCACCGGCCGGTGCAGCCGGTTCGGCAAGATCCTCGGGCTGCGTATCGACCTCGACCGGATCGAGTCCGAGCTCGGGTCGGCGCGTGCCGTCGCTCCGGGTGGCCGCCTGCACCTGTTCACCGACGATCCGGGGTCCGCGGCCCGACTGCCGGAGTGCGTCGGCAGCATCGTGGCCCTCCCGCGCGCGGCGGTCCAGGTCCACCGGATCGATGAGGTGCCGCGTACGCCGAACGGCAAGGTCGACTACGCCACGCTCAATACCTGGTCGAGCGTGGCGGACGCGGCCGGGCCACCAGATGCCGGGCTGGCGGAGGGTGCGGACGCCGAGGTGCTGCGTACGGTCTATGCCACGGTGCTGAGGCGCCCCGACGCGACGGTGGCCGACAGCTTCGTCTCGCTCGGCGGCGACTCGCTCTCCTTCGTCGAGATCGCCACCCAGCTCGGCGAGCGGCTCGGCACCCTGCCCTCCGGCTGGCAGCACCGGAGCATCGCCGAGCTCGCCGCGAGCGCGCGGAGTCCGCGGCGATGGCTACGACCCGTCGAGACCCCGGTGCTGCTGCGCGCGGTGGCCATCGTCGCCATCGTGGGCAGCCATGCGGACGTCTGGACATTGCTCGGCGGCGCGCACATCCTGCTCGCGGTGGCCGGCTTCAACCTCGCCCGCTTCGGGCTCACCGCTCCCACCCGGACCTTGCGCGCGCGCCGCCTGCTCCGGGGTGCCGCCGCGGTCGCGCTCCCTGCCGCACTCTGGGTGGTCGCGGTGGCCCTGGTCAGCGACCGGTACCACTGGCCGACCGCTCTGGGGCTCAACCAGGCAGTCGGCAGCGACGAGTGGACCCGCGACTGGCAGCTGTGGTTCCTGGAGGTCATCACCTGGTCCTTCGCCGGGATCGCCCTCCTGCTCCTGGTGCCCGTTCTCGACCGGTGGCAGCGGCGTCATCGGTTCGGTGCGGCTCTCGTGGTGGTGGGTGCGACCCTTGCGGTGCGGTACCTGTGGGTCGGCCTCGAGGCCGGCGCGACCGAGCGTTACACGATCGGCTGCGTCCTGTGGTGCCTCGCCCTGGGATGGGCGGCGGCCGAGGCTCAGCGACCGTGGCAGCGTGTGCTGGTCGCGGTGACGGTCGTGGTGGCGACGTACGGCTTCTTCGGCGACCCCGTCCGCGAGGCGACCGTCGCCCTCGGCATCCTCGTCCTGCTGGTCCCATGGCCGCCTCTCCTGCCCTGGCCGCTGGCCCGGCTGGCCGCAGTGCTCGCCGCGTCGTCGCTGTGGATCTACCTCGTCCACTGGCAGATCTATCCCGGCCTCGAGGCCGCCGGGCTCGGATGGCTGGGTGTCCTCTGCTCGGTCGCGGCCGGCGTCGCCGCCGCGCTCGGCCCGGCGGCGTGGGTCGCCCGGGCCCGAGTCCCCAGATCCCGGCTCGCTAGATTGACCGCGTGAGGATCACGGTCGTACGCGGAGACATCACCGAACAGCAGGTCGACGCGGTCGTGAACGCCGCCAACTCCTCGCTGCTGGGCGGGGGAGGGGTGGACGGGGCGATCCATCGGCGAGGCGGGCCGGCGATCCTCGAGGAGTGCCGACGGCTGCGTTCGGGTCACCTCAGTGGCGGCCTGCCGGTCGGGCAGGCGGTCGCGACGACCGCCGGCAACCTTCCGGCCCGGTGGGTGATCCACACGGTCGGGCCGGTGTACACCGCCGGCCAGGACAGCATCGCCCCGCTGACTTCGTGCTTCCGCGAGTCGCTCCGCGTTGCCGACGAGCTCGGGGCGCGCACGGTCGCGTTCCCGGCGATCTCGACCGGCGTCTACCACTACCCGCTCGACGAGGCCGCGTACGTCTCCCTGTGGACCCTCGCCCGGACGCCGACCTCTGTCGACGAGGTGCGTGTCGTGCTCTTCGACCAGAAGGCGTACGACACCTTCGACCGCGCCCGTGAGGCGCTCGATCCTTCCGATGCCCAGGTCGAGGCTGAGCTGCGGAGCGTGCCGGAAGCGACGTGGCTCGAGGCCTTCTCGGCCGCTGATGCGCTGACGGCCGAGGACCGTGACTTCGCCTGGGGTGGCGGTCAGAAGACCGAGAGCGGCGCGATCCAGGCGCCGTATCCCGCTTACAGCGAACGGGTCCGCCAGCTCTACCGCTCGCTCCCGGGCGCGTCGATCGACTGGATGAAGTGGATGCGGGGCAATCCGCTGCTCTCCGATCCTTCGCTGCTCGCCGCCGCACCGTTCGCCGACGCCGCCCGCCTGGCCACGGTCTACACCCGGGGCGAACGGTTCAACGACGGTGTCTTCGGGCGTGCTCTTCAGGACGGGTCCGTCGACGCTATCGTCGGACGGCTGCGTACGTGGTTCGAGACCGAGCGCTGAGCGGCGATGACCCATGTCTCGGGACCGAGAGGAAGCATAGTGAGCACTCGCACTGTCGTCATGGCGCTCGCGATCGCGCTGACGACGTCGTCGTGTGCGGCCAACCGGGGCGACCAGTTGGCCGATGAGCTGAGCGAGAGGCTCGCGGGTGTCGACGGCGTCGAGCGGGTGGAGGTCGGTGGCAACAACGTGCTGCCGTTTGCGGGTGACGCCAGCGGAACCATCGTCCTGGAGGATGGGATCAGCACAGCGCGGGCCGCTGAGATCGCCGCGATCCTCGAGCCGTACGTGTCCGGGGAGAGTCCCGACTACGAGCTCACTCTCGGGATAGACCGCGTCGATCTCCAGGTGAGCCCATCCGAGGAGCGCAACGCGAGCGGGTTGCGGTTGCTCGACGAGGTGCGGCAGCGCACCGATCTGGGCAGCGCGACGATCGCCTACGGTGCCGGGTCACGGGCCTGTGTCGTCGAGGCGGAGGCGAGTGCGGATCCGGTGACTGTCTATGACGGCTTGGTTGCGCTCCGGACCGCGACGCCGGGATGTGAGCGCGCCGGTGTGCTGGTGACCCACGGAAAGGGTCAGAGCGTCACCGATGCGGCCGACTACTGGGAGCACGTCGACACGTTGCCTGAAGCGGTGTCGATAGCGGAGCCCATCGCCAGCCTCCGCGAGATCCGGGATCGGCTCGACGTCGTGAGCTATGCGATCAGGCCGGGCTCGCTGGTGCTGGAGATGAGTCGCGGCGAGGACGTGGTCGAGGCCGACGAGCTCGCGCGCAAGACGCCCGGTCAACAGGTCAGCGTCAGCGGCGGCAAGATCAGCGCTTGGAGCCAGGACGTCCCCGCTGCTCAGCTCGTCCTCGATCTCGCTGCGCTCTCGTCGGTGGGGTCGGTCAGCAGCGATGATCGCGGCCTCCTGATCGGTGGCCTCGACCTGGACGACATCGTCGCCACGTATCAGCAGGTCGAACAGGAGCCGGAGGCCGCTGGTCTCAGGCGGATCTCGATCACCGGCGCCGTCGCCGGGGATGAGAGATACCAGATTGCCGGACCCCCCGACGTGGTCGCTGAGCGAGTTGCCGCCGCACCGCGGCTGGCTGAGTACGCGCCGTTCGCTTTGGCTGATGACGACCTCTCGGTGACCGTGGCCGTCGATGAGGTGCCCGACATGGTTCGGGTGATCAAGCCGCTCGCTGGGTTCGGGACGCTGGTCACCGTCCGTGACGACCAGGGGCGGGAGGTCACCTTCCGGAGCGCGGGAGACGAGATCAAGGTGTCTGAATCGGAACGGCGCGAGGAGGTTCGGGCTTTGCTCGACGCGATCTGGAGGGCTTGGGAGGGGTGATCCCTCGGGCGCTTGCCCTGTTCTTCGGGGTTGGGGTGGGCCGCCGACCCTTCTTCGAGGGTCTTCTCGATCTGGTCCGGCGTCAAGGCGATGTATCGAGCTTGTCGAGATGACGCCCTTCGGGCGCCGGCTTCGCCGGCCGCTTCGCGGTCCTGGACTCCGGACCAGATCGAGAAAGACGCTTCTATGTTTGTCAAGCGGTGTTGGTGTTGAGTGCGCGGTAGAGCTGTCGAGTGGTGTAGCGCTTGAGGATGCGTCGGATTTCTCGGGTGGTCTTGCCCTCGGCGCGGCGGCGTTCGGTGTAGGCGCGGGTGGCGGGGTCGTAGCGCATGCGGGTCAGGACGATGGTGTGCAGGGCGCGGTTGAGGCGGCGGTCTCCGCCGCGGTTGAGGCGGTGGCGTTGGGTGTTGCCGGACGATGCGGGTAGCGGGGCGGTGCCGGCGATCTTGGCGAAGGCGGCCTCGCTACGCACGCGGCCGGGGTGGGACCAGGTGGTGAGGATGATCGCGGCGGTGACCGGGCCGATTCCGGGCTGTTCGAGGAGAACGGGTGCGTGGTCGCGGACGAGCAGTTCGATCTGGGTGGCGTTGTCGGTGAGGTGGGCGTCGAGGTCGGCGATTCGGTGTGCGAGGTGCACGGCCTGGGTTCGGGCGGTGGCGAGGTCGATGGATTCGGTGCGGGAACGCCAGCGAGCGATGGTCTTGATCTGGGTGGTCGTGAGCGTGCGGCGGGCGTCGATGTCGAGCTCGTGGGTCCGCAGCAGCGCGGTGAGCGCGTTGACTGCGCGGGTTCGTTCCGCGCTGGCGTGTTCCCTGGCGGTGAGCAGGACCTGCAGCGCTGCTCTGCGGCTGGCAGCCTGTTCCTCACCGCCACCGCGTCGGTCACGGAGCCGGTCGGTCCGCATCGACAGGGTCGAGCGGGCAGCGGCGAGGGAGTCCATGGCGTCGTTCTTGCCCGCGGCCCGGTCACGACGCGGGGTGGGTGCTTCCACGACCCGGTACCCGGCCACGGCCAAGCGACCGGCCAGGACCGCACCGTAGGTGCCGGTGCCCTCTGCCGCGACCAGAGTGCCGTCGAGATCGCCCTGGACCCGGCGCCCGATCCAGTCGATCGCTCGGGCCACGCCGGCGGGGCTGGCGGGGAACTGCTGCTGGTCGATGACTCGGCCGGAGGACTCGAGGATGGTGTAAGTGTGGGTGGCCGCGTGGGTATCGACTCCCACGACGAACCTGAACAGGTCTGCCACGATGGTCATCGGCGATGGACTCCTCTGCTTCGGGATGGACGTCGTCACCGGCGTCGGCCCGGGAGTGAAGTCACCACGAGGCATCACTGTGATGAGCCACGACCACGGCT
>JALZDD010000984.1 GCA_030862715.1 Actinomycetota bacterium
TCGGGGCTCCGAACGCGGTGCAGAAGGTGTCCGTCACCGGATCCGCTCGTGACCTGGCGCTGCTGCTCTGGGGTCGTACGTCGCCCCAGGCTGCCGAGCTGACCGTCACCGGCGATGAGGCGGCCCTGGCCGAGGCACTCTCACGCGCGCTCGTTCCCTAGCCGGGCATGTAGTCGGGCACGGTCGGCGTGGCCGGTCCAGTAGCCGACCCAGACCGCTCCGGCGAGCGAGAAGAGCCCGAGTGCGACCGGAGCGGCGGCGATCGAGAAGACCGCGGCCAGCCCCGAGACCAGGAGCGGTCCACCGGTGCCGCCGAGGTCACCGCACAGCCGCCAGCCGCCGAGGAACTGGGCGCGTCCGTCGGCAGGTGCGGCATCGGCGCCGAGGGTCATCACGATCCCCGAGCCGAGGCCGTTGCCGATGGCGATCAGTGCCATCACCGCGCCGAGGCTGAGCGCGTCGTGGGTGAGGGGGAGCAGCAGGCAGCCGAGGCCGACGGCGAGCACCACCGGGATCGCCACGACCTGACGCCCGCGGTGGTCGAGCAGCCAGCCGCCGGGGAGGGTGAGAGCGATGTCGACCAGCGCGGCCCCGGCGAAGAGCAGGGACACGACCGAGGCCTCGAGGTGGATGTGGTCGGCCCAGAGTGGGAGCAGGCCGGTGCGTACGGACCGCGAGATCCCGATGATCACCACCGCCACCCCGAGCGTGGCGAAGGTCCGGCGGTGGGTCCACAGCACGCTGCGTACGCTCAGATGCCCCTGCTCGCGCGAGCGGGTCCGGCCGAGCTCGGGCATCCAGCCGCCGATCACCGCTGAGCACAGCGACATCGCGGCCGCGAACAGGAAGACCACCGGGAGGCCGAAGAGGTGGATGAGCCCGGCGCCGAGCAGCGGTCCGACGAAGACCCCGAGCCGGAACGACCCGCCCAGCAGTGACATCGCCCGGGCCCGATGGGAGAGCGGGGTCGCGTCGATGAGGAAGCCCTGCCGCGCGATCAGGAACGCGGTCCAGCTCATCCCACTGACGAACACGGCGATGGCGAGCACGGCGACCGAGCTGCTGAGGAACGCCATGGTCATCGCCACCGCGTCGAGAGCCCCGGCGCCCATCAGCGTCCGCCGCTCGCCGATCCGCGCCACCAGCGACCCGGCGGGCAACGAGGTGGCCAGCGACCCGATCCCGAGCAGCGCTACCACGAACGCAGCCATCGACGCGTCCGCGCCCAGGTCGGAGGCCCGAAGCGCCAGCACCGGCATCACCGCTCCGTGCCCCATGGAGCTGACGATCGAGGGCGCGTACGCCACCAGCGCGATGTCTCGGAACCGGAACTCCTCGGTCGTCGTCTCCGTCGTCACCCCTTTACTCTGCCCGATTGGTTACCGATGCTCACTATTTTTTCCACCGGCCGAGACGTCACTCAGGTCGGCCGAGACGGCAACACATTGCCCACTCGGCCGACGCGAGTGACGCCTCGGCGGGGGATTGTCACCAGCGGGAGTGGACGGCCTCGCGGAAGTGGGTGTCGTAGATCTGGCGTACGCCGGAGAGCAGCTCATCGGACAGTGGGGGCAGCGAGCCGGCGGCGGAGTTGGCGTGGGCCTGGGAGGTGTTGCGGGCGCCGGGGATGACGGTGGTGACGCCGGGCTGCTGGGCGACCCAGGCGAGCGCGACCTGGGCGGGCGTCGCGCCCTCGGGACCGTGCTCGGAGACCAGAGCGGCGAACTCCTGGGCGGCCTTGACGCCGGTGGCGTAGTCGACGCCGGAGAAGGTCTCGCCGACGTCGAAGGCCTCGCCGTGGCGGTTGTAGGTGCGGTGGTCGTCGGCGGCGAACGTCGTCGACTCCGAGTAGCGGCCCGACAGCAGCCCCGAGGCCAGCGGCACCCGAGCGATGATCCCGACACCTGCTTCCGCGGCCGCCGGCAGCACGAGGTCCAGCGGCTTGAGCCGGAACGCGTTCAAGATGATCTGGACGGAGGCGACGTTGGGCCTCGCGATCGCGGCCAGGGCCTGGTCGCACGTCTCCACGCTGACGCCGTACGCAGCGATCACCCCCTCCGAGACCAGGGTGTCCAGCGCGTCATAGGTCGCCGAGGACTCGATCGTCTCCGTCGGCGGGCAGTGCAGTTGCACCAGGTCGATCGTGTCGACCCCGAGGTTGGTGCGCGAGCGGTCCAGCCACTCACGGAAGGCGGCGAGCGTGTAGTTCGAGGGAACCTGGTCCACCCGGCGCCCCATCTTCGTCGCCACGAAGATCCCGTCGTGCGACCTCAGGAACCGCCCGATCACCTGCTCGCTCCGGCCGTCCCCGTAGACGTCGGCGGTGTCGAGGAAGGTCACCCCGTCACCCACGGCGGCCTCGAGCACCGCCAAGGCATCCGACTCGCTGACCTCGCCCCAGTCGGCGCCGAGCTGCCAGGTGCCGAGACCGATGACCGACGCCGAGCGCCCGATCCTTCCGAAGCTGTGGCTCTCCATGCCGCAAACGTACTGCCCCTCGATTTGGCGGCGCCGCGCGGCGTACGCATAATTGTTGTCTGAAACCAGAGACCGCCGGTTGTCAGGTGCGCATGCACTCGATCGAAGGTTCCGCAGGATGCGGACGGCCCGCGTAGGTGAAGAGCAAGACGAGAACGTTACGTCCCGCCCTGAGCCTGCGCTCGGGGCGTTTGTCATGCAGGGCCCTCGCCGGTGGAATCGATTCCCGGAAGAAGGAGACCCATGGCGCGGGCTGAAAGGCAGGCTGCCGTCGCGGAGATCGCTGAGAAGTTCAGCGCCTCGAGCGGTGCCCTGCTCACCGAGTACCGTGGTCTCACCGTCGGCGAGCTGAAGACTCTTCGCCGCTCGCTCGGTGAGAACGCCAACTATGGCGTGGTCAAGAACACGCTGACCAAGATCGCCGCCAAGC
>JALZDD010000530.1 GCA_030862715.1 Actinomycetota bacterium
GGCGCTTCGCGATCGAGCCGTTCTGAGCGGAGCCCACTTTTGAGTGATGCGCGGGCGAAACCGGGTCGCTAGCCTGACGCCATGGAGCGGCCGTGGCCGCTGACCGGCCGGGACGAGGAGCTGCGCAGGGTGGCGGCGGCGATCCGGCCCGGTGCGGCGGGCGTCATCGTTGCGGGTCCGGCGGGCGTGGGGAAGACCCGGCTCGCCCGCGAGGCGTTGGCGGCCTCTGCCGGTCACAACGGATCCGTCGTCTTCGCCCAGGGGAGCACGGCCGCCCGGCAGTTCCCGCTCGGCGCGTTCGCCGGGCTGCTCGACGTACCGCCTGGC
Organism: Actinomycetota bacterium; assembly: GCA_030862715.1. The sequence continues at coordinate 328 of JALZDD010000530.1, forward strand.
GAGGCCGCCGAGACCATCGGCCGGGCGCTGGACCAGATCACCAGGAAGCTGCCGCTCGTGCTGACCGTCGACGACGCTCACCTGCTCGACGAGCACTCCGCGATCGTCGTGCATCGCGTCGTTGCCCGGCGGATGGCTCCGGTGCTGATCACGCTCCGCACCGGGGAGCCCGCCCCCGACATCGTGACGTCGCTGTGGAAGGACGACCACCTGCCGCGCCTGGAACTGGCGCCCCTGGATGCCGACGAGAGCACCCGGTTGATCGCCAGCGTGCTCGGCGGTCCGGTCGACACCGACTCCGCGCACCGGTTGTGGACGATGACCGAGGGCAGCCCGCTGTTCCTGCGGCATCTGCTGGCCGGAGAGGTGTCGGCGGGCCGATTCACCGCGGCCTCGGGGATCTGGCGCTGGACCAGCGAGCCCGCGATCTCGCCGGAGCTCGCCGGTCTCCTGGAGCGCGAGATCGGGGACCTCGCGGCAGGAGTGCGAGACGTCGTCGACCTGGTCGCCCTGGCCGAGCCGGTGGCGGTCCCGACGCTGTCCGCGCTGACCTCGGCCGCGAACCTCGAGGAGGCGGAGAGCCGGGGTCTGGTGCGTACCGACGGCATGGTCGCCCGGCTGGCGCACCCCCTCTACGGCGAGGTACGCCGCGCCGCGATGGGCACGCTGCGCGCCCGCCGTCTCCGCGGCCGGGTGGCGCAGACCCTGGACCCGGAGCCGGATCCGATCCCCCGGGCCGTGCTGACCCTCGACTCCGATCTGCCCCCGGAGCCGACGCTGTTCCTGCGTGCCGCCGAGGCCGCGACCCGGATGTACGACCTGCCGCTGGCCGAGCGGCTGGCGCGCGCGGCCGCCGCGACCGGCGACCTCGCCGCCAGGGTCGTGCACGGCGCCGCGCTCTCCTGGCTCAGTCGCGGCGAGGAGGCCGAGGCGATCCACGCGGACATCGTCGCCACCGCGCCCGACCCGGGGCTGGTCGCGATGGTGCAGCTGCACCGCGCGGGCAACCTGCTATTCACGATGGCCCGGCCTGCCGAGGCCCATCAGGCGCTGGCCGCCGCCGAGGCCACCGGGGCGGCCCCGGCCCACGTCGCCGCCATGTCGCTGGTTCTGGATCTGGTGGACGGCGAGATCTCGGCGGTGCTCGCCGGAGCGCCGCAGCTGCTGCGGAGTGAGCTTCCCGACGACCTGGCCGGGATCCTGGTCGCCACCTCCGCGTCCGCGGCGGCCGCAGCCACCGGTGACCGCGAGCTCCTCGACGAGGCCGCCGTCGTGGGTGGGCTGACCGCGGACCGGGTTCCGACCGTCATCCCCGGCTTCGGTCTCGCCGACTTCCAGGTGCTCGGGCACCGCCTCGCCGGCACGCCGGACCAGGGCGCTGACCTTGCCCGGAGGATGCGGGCGGCGTCGGCCGACCTCCCCGGGCCGGCCAGGCTCATGGGCCTCGTCGTCGCAGGTCACGCGGCCCTGGCCGAGGGCCGCCTGCTCGATGCTCTCCTCTCGCTGCGCGAGGCCTGGGCCGCGCTGGAGAGCTCCGGCCACGAGTTCCGGTTCCGGTGCCGTACGTTGCTGGCGACCGCCCTCGCGCAGGCCGGTCAACCGGAGCACGCCGCGCCGTTGCTGGCCGGCGTGGCTGCCGGGCACCATCCGGCGTACCGGCTCTATCTGCCCGACGACCGCCTCGCGCTGGCGTGGGGCGCCGCGGCCGAGGGGTGGACGACGGAGGCGATCGGCCACGCCGTCGCGGCGGCGGATCTCGCTCGCGAGGCGGGTTCACCTGCGTACGAGGTCCTCGCCTGGCAGACCGCGGTCCAGCTCGGCGACACGACCGTGGCGCCGGCCCG
>JALZDD010000533.1 GCA_030862715.1 Actinomycetota bacterium
GGCGCTTCGCGATCGAGCCGTTCTGAGCGGAGCCCACTTTTGAGTGATGCGCGGGCGAAACCGGGTCGCTAGCCTGACGCCATGGAGCGGCCGTGGCCGCTGACCGGCCGGGACGAGGAGCTGCGCACGGTGGCGGCGGCGATCCGGCCCGGTGCGGCGGGCGTCATCGTTGCGGGTCCGGCGGGCGTGGGGAAGACCCGGCTCGCCCGCGAGGCGTTGGCGGCCGCCGGTCACAGCGGATCCGTCGTGTTCGTCCAGGGGAACACGGCCGCCCGGCCGTTCCCGCTCGGTGCCTTCGCCGGTCTGCTCGACGTCCCGCCCGGAGAGGCCGCCGAGACCATCGGCCGGGCGCTGGACCAGATCACCCGGAAGCTGCCGCTCGTGCTGACCGTCGACGACGCTCACCTGCTCGACGAGCACTCCGCGATCGTCGTGCATCGCGTCGTCGCCCGGCGGATGGCTCCGGTGCTGATCACGCTCCGTACCGGGGAGCCCGCCCCCGACATCGTGACGTCCCTGTGGAAGGACGACCACCTGCCACGCCTGGACCTGGCGCCGCTGGATGCCGAGGAGAGCACTCGGTTGATCGCCAGCGTGCTCGGCGGTCCGGTCGACACGGACTCCGCGCACCGGTTGTGGACGATGACCGAGGGCAGCCCGCTGTTCCTGCGGCATCTGCTGGCCGGCGAGGTGTCGGCGGGCCGCTTCACCGCCGCCTCCGGGATCTGGCGCTGGACCAGTGAGCCCGCGATCTCGCCGGAGCTCGCCGGTCTTCTGGAGCGTGAGATCGGGGACCTCGCGGCGGGCGTGCGAGACGTCGTCGACCTGGTCGCCCTGGCCGAGCCGGTGGACGTCCCGACGCTGTCCGCGCTGACCTCGGCCTCCGACGTCGAGGAGGCGGAGAACCGGGGGCTGGTGCGCACCGACGGCACCGTCGCCCGGCTGGCACACCCCCTCTACGGCGAGGTACGCCGCGCCGCGATGGGCACGCTGCGAGCCCGCCGTCTCCGCGGCCGGGTGGCACAGACCATGGACCCGGAGCCGGACCCGATCCCCCGGGCCGTACTGACGCTCGACTCCGACCTGCCAGCGGAGCCGGCGCTGTTCCTGCGGGCCGCCGAGGCCGCGACCCGGATGTACGACCTCCCGCTGGCTGAGCGGCTGGCGCGCGCGGCCGCTGCCACCGGCGACCTCGCCGCCAGGGTCGTGCACGGCGCCGCGCTCTCCTGGCTCAGCCGCGGGGAGGAGGCCGAGGCGATCCAGGTGGACGTCGTCGCCGCTGCGCCCGACCCGGGGCTGGTCGCGATGGTGCAGCTGCACCGCGCGGGCAACCTGCTCTTCACGATGGCCCGGCCAGACGAGGCCCATCAGGCGCTGGCCGCCGCCGAGGCCACCGGGGCAGCCCCGGCCCACGTCGCGGCCATGTCGCTCGTCCTGCGTCTGGTGGACGGCGAGATCTCGGCCGTGCTCGCCCGGGCGCCGCAGCTGCTGCGGAGCGAGCTTCCCGACGACCTGGCCGGCATCCTCGTCGCCACCGCCGCGTCCGCGGCGGCCGCGGTGGCCGGCGACCGAGAGCTCCTCGACGAGGCCTCGATCGTGGGCGGGTTGACCGCAGACCGCGTGCCGACCGTCATCCCCGGCTTCGGGCTCGCCGACTTCCAGGTGCTCGGGCACCGCCTCGCCGGCACGCCGGACCGAGGCGCCGACCTGGCCCGAAGGATGCGGGCCGCATCGGCTGACCTCCCCGGGCCGGCCAGGCTGATGGGCCTCGTCGTCGCAGGTCACGCGGCCCTGGCCGAGGGCCGCCTGCTCGATGCGCTCCTCTCGCTGCGCGAGGCCTGGGCCGCGCTGGAGGGCTCCGGCCACGAGTTCCGATTCCGGTGTCGTACGTTGCTGGCGACCGCCCTCGCGCAGGCCGGTCAACCGGAGAACGCCGCGCCGCTGCTGGCCGGCGTGGCTGCCGGGCACCATCCGGCGTACCGGCTCTATCTGCCTGACGACCGCCTCGCGCTGGCGTGGGGTGCCGCGGCGGAGGGGTGGACGACGGAGGCGATCGGCCACGCTGTGGCCGCGGCGGATCTCGCTCGCGAGGCGGGTTCGCCCGCGTACGAGGTCCTCGCCTGGCAGACCGCGGTCCAGCTCGGCGACACGACCGTGGCGCCGGCCCGCCGCCTCGCCACGCTCGCCGGTCTGGGCCCTCGTGCCGACGCGGCCCTGGCCCATGCCCGAGCGTGGGCTGACGAGGACGGCGACGCACTGCTTCAGGCGGCGCACGCCTGGGCCCGGCTCGGTGACCAGGTCGCCGCGGGCGACGCGGCCGCGCAGGCCGGTCAACCGGAGCACGCCGCGCCGTTGCTGGCCGGCGTGGCTGCCGG
>JALZDD010000544.1 GCA_030862715.1 Actinomycetota bacterium
TGGAGCCCAACTCCGGCAACGACCTGCTCGCCGAGTGGTTCTACGGCGCGCGTACGTCCCTGCTGGTCGCCACGATCGCCACGGTCGTCTCGACCGTGGTCGGTGTGGTGCTCGGCCTGATCGCGGGCTACAGCCGCGGCTGGGGTGACCGGGTGATCACGTTCGTGATCGACCTCTTCCTCACGCTGCCGTTCCTGCTGGTCGCGATCGCCATCTCGCCGATGCTGGTGGAGCGCTGGCGGGAGAACCCGGCGATGCTCGACAACGCCTCGCTGATCGCGCTCATCGTGATCCTCTCGATCTTCGGGTGGATGGGCCTGGCCCGGCTGATCCGCGGCGAGGTGATCTCGCTGCGCGAGCGCGAGTTCATCGAGGCCGCGCACGTCCTCGGGATGCCGACCCATCGGATCCTGTTCAAGGAGCTGCTGCCCAACCTGGTGGCGCCGATCGTCGTCTCGTTCTCGCTGAGCCTGCCGGCCACGATCGCCGCCGAGGCAACCCTGGCCTATCTCGGCGTCGGTGTCACCGGGCGCCCGTCCTGGGGACAGACGATTCTGCGCGCCCAGAACTGGTTCGACGAATATCCCTTGTTCCTCTATGCGCCGATTGTCGGGATCGTGGTCCTGGTTTTCGCGCTCAACCTGCTCGGAGACGCCATCCGCGACGCCTTCGACCCCAAGTCTTTCCGGTGAGCACGTCGTCGGAGAGAGGCATCAACCATGGAAGGTGGAGACCTACGATGCGATTGAAGAGAACAGTGATCGCCGCCAGTGCGATCGCTGCGCTGACGCTCACCGCGGCTTGTGGCGGCGGGGGCGGCGGTGGCGAGGACCCGGCCGGCGAGTTCAAGGCCGGCGGCGGCGCCGGCGCCGGCAAGGACGCCACGGCCGAGGGGCCGCTGGAGATCCCGTCCGACGCCAAGAAGGGCGGCACGATCACCGTGCTGTCGAACAACGCCCCCCACACGCTCGACCCGACCCGGACCTACTACGTCGACTCCGGTGCGATCATGTCCGGCCTGGTGACCCGCTCGCTGACGCAGTACGTATACGACGAGGAGAGCGGCGACTCCGTTCTCGTCCCCGACCTCGCCACCGACCTCGGTCAGGTCTCCGAGGACGGACTGACCTGGACCTTCGAGCTCAAGGACGGGATCAAGTACGAGGACGGCACCGACGTCACCGCCGAGGACGTCGTCTACGGCATCAAGCGCTCCTTCGCCATCGACACCCTGACCGACGGCCCGACGTACCAGACGACGTTCTTCAAGGACGGCCAGAAGTACAAGGGCCCGTTCGCGGACACCGATGCCGAGCTGAAGAAGCTCCCCGACTACGACGCCAGCGCCGGTTGGTACGGCGGTGAGGACTACGACGGCGTCGAGGCCGACGGCAACAAGGTGATCATCCACCTGGCTCAGCCGTTCCCCGAGCTCGACTACTACGCCTCGTTCCCGGTCTTCTCGCCGATCCCGAAGGCGAAGGACAAGGACCCGCTGGCCTACGAGAGCCACCCGATGGCGACGGGCCCCTACAAGTTCGAGTCCTACAAGCCCGGCACCTCGCTGAAGCTGGTCAAGAACGAGCACTGGGACCCCGACACCGACCCCGGCCGCTTCCAGGCCGCGGACGCCTTCGACTTCAAGTTCGCTCAGGACACCGCGAAGCTCGAGAACCAGATCCTCGGGGACAAGGGCGCGGCGCAGGCGATGATGACGTACGACGACGTCACGCCTCCGACCTACAAGTCGATCAAGGAGAACGCGCCGGACAACCTCATCGAGGGCACCTCGCCGTGCACCTACATGTACCGTCCGGACCAGACCAAGATCAAGGACAAGTTGGTCCGCGAGGCCATCAGCTGGGCCTACCCCTACCAGGCTGCCTGGAAGGCCTCCGGCGAGATCATCGGCGTCACCATCCAGCCCGGCACCTCGCTCCTGCCCCCGGGCACCGCGGGTCGGGTCGAGTACCAGTACCCGAAGGGTCAGGACGGTCAGACCACCGACCCGGAGAAGGCCAAGGCGTTGCTGAAGGAGGCCGGGGCCGAGGGCTTCGAGCTGAAGTGGCACTACCAGCGTGACGACGAGAACTCGGTGGCCAAGAAGGACCAGATGGTCAAGGGCTTCGAGGCGGCCGGCTTCAAGGCGACCCCGGTGGCCTCGACCGACGAGACCTACCGCGACGACGAGAGCAACCTCGACGCTCCGGTCAACCTCCGCTACGGCGGCTGGTGCTCCGACTGGCCCTCGGGTGG
>JALZDD010001041.1 GCA_030862715.1 Actinomycetota bacterium
CCTGCTCGTAGACGACCGCGAGGCCGGCCTGGCCAGGGTCGAGGCAGGTGGCGAAGAGCTCGATGTCGGTGTCGCTCAGCAGGTCGTTGGCGTCGATGTCGAGCCCGGCCAGCTCCGGCGGCAGGCCATCCTCTTCCTCGAGGTCGAGGGCACGGAAGGTGCCGTCGGTGTCTTTGGCCATCAGCACGCAGTCGATGATCCGGATCACTCCGCTCTCGACCGGTTGCCGCAGCACCGCCGCGAGGTCGCCGAGCCCGACGTCCTCCGGCATCGAAAGGAACAGGATCTCGACCGGGCCGCGTTCCATCGTGCCTCCCACGTATCGCGTGCCTGCCGGGCGGCAGGACGCTTCCGACGCTAGAACGCGATACGCCCGCGCTGCTCACCCGCAACGGGTGACCTTCGGCCGAGTCACTCCGGCGGGTCGGAGGGTGGCTCCCGGGAAGCGACGACCGCGGCGTGCGTGGACTCCCCCAGGATCTGGGTGGCCGGCTCGATGTGGACCCCGCTGAGCCGTTCGAGCGTGCCGTCCGCCGACCAGCGTTCGACCAGGTCCGGGTCGACGCCGGACAGGTACAGGCGTACGCCGGCTCTCTCCAGGTCCCGGGCATAGTCGCCGACGACCTTCAGGAACGTGGCGCCCAGCGTCGTACGCCCCCGCAGTCGCAGCACCACCGCGGTGGCGGCCTCCGCGCCCTGGTCCGGCTCCGCCCCTTCGGGAGGGAACGGCAGCCGGCGCTGCAGCGTCCTCGCCCCGGCGTAGAACAGGGAGCCGTACGCCTCGAGCACGACCAGGTCGCCACGGGTCAGCGTCCGCGGCACCGGGCCAGCACCAGCAGCAGCACAACGCCCCGAGCCCGGTCGCGACGGTGGCCAGACTGCTCTCGTCGAGCCGGGTGAGGAGATCCCACGCCTTGGCCGCGGCGAAGGGCCCCTCGGCGTCGACGCCGTTGAGGAAGCCGAGCATCACCGAGTAGGACACGAAACTGATGTAGCGGCTCAGCCTGAACAGCGCGGCCAGCAGCATCACCGCGCCCGCGACGATCGTCAGCAGCAGCATCGCCGCCGACCGGTCGTCGGCGTCGTGACCGGCCAGGACCGAGCCGGCTGCCAGCGCCGAGGCACTGGTGGTCGTGACCACCATCATCCGGGTCGAGGAGCTCAGGCCACCGGCGATGGGGCCGGCGAAGGAGGCGTAGAGCCCGTGGGTCGGGTTGACCCCGGCGAGCACGCTCGACGCCATCCCGTCCGGCACGCTGGCGATGGCCCCGGGCAGACCGGCGACGAGGTCGCGGCGCCAGTGGCGCTTGCGCGGAGTGATCTCCCGGACCTCTCTCCGCAGCACCCGTTCCGCACGTGCCTGGGTGCGACGCAGCGTCCCCGCGTAGAGCCTGCGCAGCGGCGTACGTTCGGGATCCATTTCGCCCTTGGCCACCGGCGCTCCAATCCAGGGAGGAGGAAGGCGTACGGACGTCGGGCCCACGCCGTCAACGCATCCTCCCCGGGAGGGGTGAGCGGAGGCTCACCCCTTCCGGGCGATCCCGGAACGGGCCCCGGCGTAGCAGCCTCACCGATCGTGGCCAGACTCCTCGCTCCGTCGTTCAGCGGCTACTCGCCGTCCTGGATCAGGTCCGACGTCCTCGCCGGGCTCACCGTGTGGGCCGTGCTCGTGCCGGAGTCGCTGGCGTACGCCACCATCGCCGGCGTGCCGCCCGTCGTGGGCCTCTACGCGGCCGTGCCCGCCCTGGTGCTCTACAGCCTGCTCGGCTCCTCGCGACACCTGATCGTCGCGCCGATGTCGGCGACCGCGGCCCTCTCGGCCGGGATCGTCGGGTCCTTCGCGTCCGGGGGCGCCGACGTCGTCGCACTCACCGTCGGCCTGGCGATCGCGACGGGCATCGTCGCGCTCATCGCCGGCCTGTTGCGCCTGGGCTTCCTGGCCGCCTTCATCAGCGAGCCGGTCCTGCGGGGCTTCATCATCGGGCTCGCACTGACGATCATCATCGGACAGCTGCCGCCGCTGGTGGGCGTGGAGAAGGGCTCGGGCAACTTCTTCGAGAAGGCCTGGGACCTGCTGCGCCGGCTGGGCGACATCGATGCCCTGACCATCGCCATCGGCGCGGGCAGCCTCGCCGTCCTGCTCGTGCTCCGGCGGCTGGTGCCGCTCCTTCCCGCCTCCCTGTTCGTGGCTCTGTTCTGCATCGGGCTCACCGCCCTTCTCGGCCTCGACGGCCACGGGCTCGCCATCGTGGGCCACATCGACGCCGGCCTGCCCACCATCGGGCTCCCGGACGTGTCGGCTCCCGAGTTCCGCGACCTGATCGCGGCCGCCGTCGGTGTGATGCTCGTCGGGTTCGCCGAGGGCCTGGGCGCGGCCAAGACGTACGCCGCCAGGAGCGGCTACGACATCGACCCGAACCGCGAGCTGCTCGGCCTGGGCGTCTCCAACCTGGGTGCCGGCCTGGCCAGCGGCATGGTGGTCAACGGCTCGCTGTCCAAGACCGCCGTCAACGGATCGGCCGGCGCGAGGTCGCAGATCTCGGCGGTGACCGCCGCCGTGCTCACGCTGCTCACCCTGCTGTTCATGACCCGGCTCTTCTCCGATCTCCCCGAGGCCACACTCGCCGCGATCGTGATCGCCGCGGTGATCGAGCTCGTCGACATCTCCGCGCTGCGCCGGCTGTGGCGGATCCGGACCGGACAGGTCACCAAGCTCTACCGGCTCGGCGCCCGCGCCGACTTCGTGGCCGCGGTCGCGGCGCTGATCGGCGTGCTCGTCTTCGACACCCTGCCCGGTCTGGTGATCGGTATCGCCGCCTCGGTCGTCCTGCTCATCGCGCGGACCTCG
>JALZDD010000015.1 GCA_030862715.1 Actinomycetota bacterium
AGGACGTGCTGGACCCCGACGATCTGGTGGTCACCGTGTGCGACCGCGCCCACGAGACGCCGAAGGTCCCGGGCGAGCTGCACTGGTCGATCCCCGACCCGGTGGACAAGGGCCCCGAGGCCTTCGACGCCGCCTACATCGAGCTCGAGCACCGAATCAGGACGCTCGCCTCCCGTTTCGATTCCTGACCCCACGTCCCCCTCACTCCCAGGAGAGCTTCGATGAACACCGACGAATCAGCGACCGACAACAAGCCGGGCGTCCTCTTCCTCTGCGTCGAGAACGCCGGCCGCTCCCAGATGGCGCTCGGCTTCTTCGCCCACCATGCCGGCGACCAGGCGATCGGCTGGTCCGGAGGCTCTGCTCCGGCCGCGGCGATCAACCCGGTCGCCGTCGAGGTCATGGCCGAGCTCGGGATCGACATCTCCGGCGAGTTCCCGAAACCCTGGACCGATGAGGTCGTCCGCAGCGCCGACGTGGTCATCACCATGGGCTGTGGCGACTCCTGCCCGTTCTACCCTGGCAAGCGCTACGAGGACTGGAAGGTCACCGACCCGAAGGGCGGCGGCATCGAGCACGTGCGCGGCATCCGCGACGAGATCGAGCAGCGGGTGCTCACCCTGCTCGACGAGCTCGGCGTGACCCCCGCTCGCTCGATCACGAGAGAGTGATCGGCGCCCGGCTGATCGTGAAGATCTCCTCGCTCGGAGCCGCCGGACCGCAGCAGCCGCCGCTCGTGGTGCTGTCCGGGTCGTCGAACACCCCGGCGCCGCCGCAGACCCCGGTGTCGGGGAGCTCGAGCTCCATCCGGGCGGCTGCGTCGTGGTCCCCGGCGAGCTCGGCCACCACGCTGCGTACCTGCTCGTAGCCGGTCATCGCCAGGAAGGTCGGTGCGCGGCCGTAGGACTTCATCCCGACGAGGTAGAGGTCGGGTTCGGGCTGGGCGAGGTCCTTGGCGCCGGTCGCGCTGACGGAGCCGCAGGAGTGCAGGTTGGGGTCGATCTGGACCGCGATGTTCCGCGGCGCCTCCAGCGTCGGGTCGAGGTCGAGGCGCATCTCGCTCAGGAAGCCCAGGTCGGGACGGTAGCCGGTGAGGACGACGATCTGGTCGGCCTCGATCGTGCGGCCGTCCTCGGCCGTGACCGTGGCGCCGTCGACCCGCTCCGTGCGGAACCCGGTCACCAGCTCGACCGAGCCGTCCTGGACCGCCTTCCTGGCTCGTACGCCGAGGGCACCCCGCTCCGGGAGCTCGTCGGCCTCGCCGCCACCGAAGGTGTTGGTCGAGACCGCACGGCGGATCGCCCAGGTGATCTTGGTGCCCGGGTGGTCCTTGGCGATGGCGGTGAGCTCGTTGACGGCGTTGAACGCAGAGTCACCCGCACCGATCACGACCGTGTGCCGACCGGCGTACGCCTCGGGTTGGGCGCGGTCCGGAACGGCGTAGCCGAGCGCGCCTGCGGCGTGCGCGGCACGCTCGCCGAGTGCCGGGAGCCCGTCGGCGCCGGCCGGATTGGGCCGGCGCCAGGTGCCGGAGGCGTCGATGACGGCCCGCGCCTCGATGCGTTCCTCGGTGCCGTCCGCACCGGTCACATGGAGGACGAACGGCTGCTCGGCGCGGTCGGCGTCGACGAGGCGGTCACGGCCCTTGCGGGAGACGCCGGTGACCGTGGCGGCGTAGCGGACGTGGTCGCCGAGGCTTTCGGCCAGCGGGGCGAGGTAGCGCTCGCGCCACTGCGCGCCGGTCGGGTATCCCTGAGTGGGCGCGGTCCAGCCGGTCGGGTCCAGGAGCCGGGCGGCGGCCTTGTCGACGAGCTCGGGCCAGGCCGAGAAGAGACGTACGTGGCCCCACTCGGCGACGGCTGCTGCCGGCTCGCTGCCTTGCTCGAGCACGAGCGGGGTGAGACCGCGCTCGAGGAGATGGGCGGCGGCCGCGAGGCCCTGTGGGCCGGCGCCGATGACGGCAATGGGAAGGTCGGTCATGATGCTCCTCAGATTCAAGAACGTCGATATGAGGGCGACCTTAGGTGACGTATCGACGTTCGTCAATATCATTCGCTAGACTCGTCCTCATGACCGTTCTCCCCGTGCTCCCGTCCGCCGCCGTCGCGTGCTGCTCGCCGGTGACCGCAGGCGTTCTCGACGACGACCAGGCCGAGGCGCTGGCGCGGATGTTCAAGGCGCTCGGCGACCCCAGCCGGGTCAAACTGCTCTCGATTATCGCGGCCGCTGACGACAAGGAGGCGTGTGTCTGCGACCTCACCGAGCCGGTCGGCCTGTCCCAGCCGACGGTCTCCCACCACATGAGGCTGCTGGTCGAGGCCGGGCTCGTCACCCGCGAGCAGCGCGGCAGATGGGCCTACTTCTCCATCGTCCCCGGCGTCCTCGACTCGCTCGCCGGCGCGCTGGCATCCGGTTCCTAGAGCCCCGCGCCCGGGTTCACCGGGTCGCCGCGGCGATGACCTCCAGCAGCTGGCGGTGGAGCTCCATGAGCTCGTCGACGCTCATGTCGAGACGTTCGACGATCGCGGGCGGGATCTTCTCGGCGTCGTCGCGGAGCGCGCGCCCGCGCTCGGTCAGCACCACGGCGAGCGAGCGTTCGTCGAGCTTGTTGCGCTCGCGGCGGATGTAGTCCTGGGCCTCGAGACGCTTCAGCAGCGGGGAGAGGGTGCCGGGGTCGAGCTGGACCTTGCGGCTCAGCTCGGAGACGCGGAGCGGCTCCTCCTCCCAGAGCGCCAGCATGACCAGATACTGCGGGTGAGTCAGCCCCATCGGCTCGAGCAGGGGGCGGTAGAGGGCGATGACGCTGCGGGCGGCGACGGCCAGGCCGAAGCAGACCTGTTGATCGAGAGCCAGCGGGTTCTCGATCTCCGAGAGTGGATCCTTCTTCGTCGGCATGTGAGTTAGCGTACCAATAGTTTGTGCACAAACAGTTTGCCTGGTAAGTATTAGACCGTGAACGATCAACCGCGACGACCACGCCACCTGATGGACCCGGACAACCCGATCCGGCCGGTCAACGACAAGTCGCTCACGCACGTGAAGCAGTGGGTCGCGTCCGTGCTCGTCGTGTTCACCGTCGCCCACCTCGCTGTCGGGCTGG
>JALZDD010000017.1 GCA_030862715.1 Actinomycetota bacterium
AGAGCCTGGGCACCGCGTCCCCCGTGGCGGTGCCCAGGCGTGTCCTGTTCGTGTGCACCGGCAACTCGGCGCGATCCCATCTCGCCGCGGCGCTGTGGCGCCAGGTGAGCCCGATCCCGGCTGCCTCTGCCGGCACCCATCCCGCCGAGCACATCAATCCAGGGGCGGTCGAGGTCGCCTCCCGCCACGACCTGGATCTCCCCGTCGTCGATCCCCGCCATCTCGATGACGTGCTCGACCCGGACGACCTGGTGGTCACCGTCTGTGACCGTGCCCATGAGACGCCGAAGGTCCGCGGTGAGCTGCACTGGTCGATCCCCGACCCGGTGGGCAAGGGCCCCGAGGCCTTCGACGCCGCGTACATCGAGCTCGAGCACCGAATCAGGACGCTCGCCTCCCGTTTCGATTCCTGACCCCGCACGCCCCCACGCAAGGAGAACCACTCGATGAACACCGACGGATCAGCGACCGACAGCAAGCCGGGCGTCCTCTTCCTCTGCGTCGAGAACGCCGGCCGCTCCCAGATGGCGCTCGGCTTCTTCGCCCACTACGCCGGCGACCAGGCGATCGGCTGGTCCGGAGGCTCTGCTCCGGCCGCGGCGATCAACCCGGTCGCCGTCGAGGTCATGGCCGAGCTCGGGATCGACATCTCCGGGGAGTTCCCGAAGCCCTGGACCGACGAGGTCGTCCGCAGCGCCGACGTGGTGATCACCATGGGCTGTGGCGACTCCTGCCCGTTCTACCCCGGCAAGCGCTACGAGGACTGGAAGGTCACCGACCCGAAGGGCGGCGGCATCGAGCATGTACGCGGCATCCGCGACGAGATCGAGCAGCGGGTGCTCGCCCTGCTCGACGAGCTCGGCGTGACCCCGCAGCGCTCGATCACGAGAGAGTGATCGGCGCCCGGCTGATCGTGAAGATCTCCTCGCTCGGAGCGGCCGGACCGCAGCAGCCGCCACCGCTCTTCGTGCTGTCCGGGTCATCGAACACGCCGGCGCCGCCGCAGACTCCGGTGTCCGGGAGCTCGAGCTCCACCCGGGCGGCTGCGTCGTGGTCGCCGGCGAGCTCGGCCACCACGCTGCGTACCTGCTCGTAGCCGGTCATCGCCAGGAAGGTCGGCGCGCGACCGTAGGATTTCATCCCGACGAGGTAGAGGTCGGGCTCGGGCTGGGCGAGGTCCTTGGCGCCGGTCGCGCTGACCGAACCGCAGGAGTGCAGGTTGGGGTCGATCTGGACCGCGATGTTGCGCGGTGCTTCCAGCGTCGGGTCGAGGTCGAGACGCATCTCGCTCAGGAAGCCCAGGTCGGGACGGTAGCCGGTGAGGACGACGATCTGGTCGGCCTCGATCGTACGGCCGTCCTCGGCCGTGACCGTGGCGCCGTCGACCCGCTCCGTGCGGAACCCGGTCACCAGCTCGACCGACCCGTCCTGGACCGCCTTCCTGGCTCGTACGCCGAGGGCACCCCGCTCCGGGAGCTCGTCGGCCTCGCCGCCACCGAAGGTGTTCGTCGAGACCGCGCGCCGGATCGCCCAGGTGATCTTCGTGCCCGGGTGGTCCTTGGCGATGGCGGTGAGCTCGTTGACGGCGTTGAACGCGGAGTCACCCGCGCCGATCACGACCGTGTGCCGGCCTGCGTACGTCTCGGGGTGGGCGCGGTCCGGAACGGCGTAGCCGAGGACGCCCGCGGCGTGTGCCGCACGCTCCCCGAGCGCCGGGAGCCCGTCGGCGCCGGCCGGGTTGGGCCGGCGCCAGGTGCCGGAGGCGTCGATGACGGCCCGCGCCTCGATGCGCTCCTCGGTGCCGTCCGCACCGGTCACGTGGAGGACGAACGGCTGCTCGGCGCGGTCGGCGTCGACGAGGCGGTCACGGCCCTTGCGGGAGACGCCGGTGACCGTGGCGCCGTAGCGGACGTGGTCGCCGAGGCTTTCGGCCAGCGGGGCGAGGTAGCGCTCGCGCCACTGCGCGCCGGTCGGGTATCCCTGAGTAGGCGCGGTCCAGCCGGTCGGGTCCAGGAGCCGGGCAGCGGCCTTGTCGACGAGCTCGGGCCAGGCCGAGAAGAGACGTACGTGGCCCCACTCGGCGACGGCTGCCGCAGGCTCGCTCCCTTGCTCGAGCACGAGCGGAGTCAGGCCGCGCTCGAGGAGATGGGCAGCGCCCGCGAGGCCCTGGGGGCCGGCGCCGATGACGGCAACGGGAAGATCGGTCATGATGCTCCTCAGATTCAAGAACGTCGATATGACGGCGACCCTAGGCGACGTATCGACGTTCGTCAATATCGTTCGCTAGACTCGTCCTCATGACCGTCCTCCCCGTGCTTCCGTCCGCCGCCGTCGCGTGCTGCTCGCCGGTGACCGCAGGCGTTCTCGACGACGACCAGGCCGAGGCGCTGGCGCGGATGTTCAAGGCGCTCGGCGACCCCAACCGGGTCAAGCTGCTCTCGATCATCGCGGCCGCCGATGACAAGGAGGCGTGTGTCTGCGACCTCACCGAGCCGGTCGGACTGTCCCAGCCGACGGTCTCCCACCACATGAAGCTGCTGGTCGAGGCCGGGCTCGTCACCCGCGAGCAGCGCGGCCGGTGGGCCTACTTCTCCATTGTCCCCGGCGTCCTCGACTCGCTCGCGGGTGCGCTGGCGTCCAGTTCCTAGAGTGCCGGCCGGGGCTCACCTGGTCGCCGCGGTGATGACCTCCAGCAGGCCGCGGTGGAGCTCCATGAGCTCGTCGACACTCATGTCGAGGCGCTCGACGATCGCGGGCGGGATCTTCTCGGCGTCGTCGCGGAGCGCGCGTCCGCGCTCGGTCAGTACGACGGCGAGCGAACGCTCGTCGAGCTTGTTGCGCTCGCGGCGGATGTAGTCCTGGGCTTCGAGGCGTTTCAGCAACGGGGAGAGGGTGCCAGGGTCGAGCTGGACCTTGCGGCTCAGCTCGGAGACGCGGAGAGGCTCCTCCTCCCAGAGGGCCAGCATGACCAGATACTGCGGGTGGGTCAGCCCCATTGGCTCGAGCAGGGGCCGGTAGAGGGCGATGACGCTGCGGGCGGCGACGGCCAGGCCGAAGCAGACCTGTTGATCGAGAGCCAGTGGGTTCTCGATCTCCGAGAGCGGATCCTTCTTCGTCGGCATGTGAGTTAGCGTACCAATAGTTGGTGCACAAACAGTTTGCCTGGTAAGTATTAGACCGTGAACGATCAACCGCGACGGCCACGCCACCTGATGGACCCGGACAACCCGATCCGGCCGGTCAACGACAAGTCGCTCACGCACGTGAAGCAGTGGGTCGCGTCCGTGCTCGTCGTGTTCACCGTCGCCCACCTCGCTGTCGGGCTGG
>JALZDD010000026.1 GCA_030862715.1 Actinomycetota bacterium
ACGGCGGAGATGTACTCGCCCAGCTTGGCACCGTGCTTGTCGATGACGGACTTGGTCGCCTCGCGCCACGGGGCGAGGTCGCTGATCTCGTTGATCGTGACGCCCTCCCCGCGCAGCTTCTCCAGATCGGCCTCGACCTGGGCGTCCCACTTCTCGCGCTGGAACGGGGCGGCCTCGTCGGCGGCCTTCTGGAGGGCCTCCTGGTCGTTGGTGTCGAGCCCGGCCCAGGTGTCCTTGTTGATGAGGAGCACCTCGGCGACGCGCATGTGCCGGTCGAGGGTGTAGTTCTTCGCCACCTCGTAGTGGGAGGCGGAGTAGTAGGACGGCTCGTTGTTCTCGGCGCCGTCGAGCAGGCCGCTCTGCAGAGAGCTGTAGACCTCGCCGTAGTCCATCGGGGTGGGGGAGCCGCCGAGAGCCTTGATGAAGTCGATCTGCACCTGCGACTCCTGGGTCCGGATCTTGAGTCCCTTGACGTCCGCCGGCGTCTTGATCGGCTTCTTCGAAGTGTAGAAGCTGCGGGCACCCGGGTCGAAGTAGCCCAGACCCTTGAAGCCGGCGCCGTCGGCCTCGCCGAGCAGCTTCTTGCCGCTCTCGCTCTCGAGGAAGCGCCACAGGTGGTCGGCGTCGTCGAAGAGGTACGGCAGGCTGAACAGCCCCATCGCCGGCACGAACTCGCCCATCGGGGCCGAGCTGATCCGGGTCATCTCGATCGAGCCCATCTGGACCTGCTCGATCGCGTCGGACTCCTCGCCGAGCTGGGCGTTGGGGTAGACCTGGATCTTGATCCGGCCGTCGCTGTACTTCTCGGCCAGCTCGGCGAACTTCTTGTCGCCCAGCGTGGTCGGGTAGTCGTCGGGGTGGGTCTCGGCCAGCTTGAAGGTCTTCGAGCCGCCGCCTCCGCCGCCGCTGCCGGCGAGAGACCCGCCGCCACAGGCGCTGAGGGCGATGCCGCCGGCGACGGCTGCGGCGCCGAAGGCGCCTGCCTTGAACAGGGAGCGCCGGGCAACCGGCTTGGGGGATGTGGTGTTCACGGATGGATCCTTTCGAGAGGGGTGATTACTGGCCGAGCGCATCGGGGAGGGCGAGCGAGAAGAACGGGACGTACGTGATCAGCATCAGGACGATGAGCATCGGGATGAGGAAGAGGGCAACGGTCTTGATGACCTTCTCGATGGACGTACGTCCGATGGCACAGCCGACGAAGAGGACGTTGCCGACCGGCGGGGTGATCAGGCCGATGGCCAGGTTGAGCACGAGCATGATCCCGAACTGGACCGGGTCCATGCCGAGTCCGGTGGCGACCGGCAGCAGGATCGGCGTCATGATCACGATCAGCGGCGCCATGTCCATGATCGCGCCGAGCACGAGCAGCAGCAGGTTGATCAGCAGCAGCACCACGACGACGTTGTCGGAGATGCCCAGCAGGGCGTCGGTGGCCAGCGCCGGCACCTGCAGGAAGGCCAGAAAGTAGCCGAAGGCGCCGGCCGCCGCGATGATGAACAGCACCACGCCGAGGGTGCGCAGGCTGCTCTGCAGGATCGGGACCATCGCCTTGAGCGGCAGGTCGCGGTAGACGAAGAAGGTCAGGATGAAGGCGTACAGGCAGGCGATCGCCGCGGACTCGGTCGCGGTGAAGATGCCGCTGAGGATGCCGCCCAGGATGATCACCGGCATCAGCAGGCTGAGCAGCCCGTCGCTGACGATCTTGGGGACGTCCTTGAGCGGGATCAGCTCCTCCTTCGGGTAGCCGCGCCTGACCGCCAGGATGTACGCCAGGGTCATCAGCGACGCGCCGAGCAGGATCCCGGGGATGATGCCGGCGGTGAACAGGGCGCCGATGGAGACGCCGCCGGCGGCCATCGAGTAGATGATCAGGTTGTGGCTCGGCGGGATCATGACCGCCTGGGTGGCGCCGGAGACGGTGACGGCGACCGCGTAGTCGGTGTCGTAGCCGCGCTTCTTCATCATCGGGATCGTCACCGACCCGATCGCGGAGACGTCCGCGACCGACGAGCCGGACAGAGCCCCGAAGAAGGTGCTGGCGCCGATATTGACCATCCCGAGACCGCCACGCACCCAGCCGACGAGCAGCCCGGCCAGGGCGATCAGCCGGCGGGAGATGCCGCCGGCGCCCATGATCTCGCCGCCGAGGATGAAGAACGGGATGGCGAGCAGGGCGAAGGTGTCGAGACCGGCGACCATGCGCTGGCCCACGGTGGTCAGGGGGAGGCCGATGTAGAGGGCCTCGAACACGGCGGCCAGGGCGAGGGCCAGGGCCACCGGGATGCGGAGGACGACGAGGACGGCGAAGCCGCCCAGCAGGATCGTGATGGCAAGAGGATCGATAGGCATGGGGGAACTCCGTCTATCCTTCGGCGTCTCAGTCGGTCTCGGCGGATTCGGCGTACCGCTGGGTGTTGATGCCGAAGGCCTGGAGGGTCGTGTAGAGGATGAGCATGACGCCGGCGACCGGCATCACCAGGTAGGAGACGCTGCGGGGCAGGCCGGTGCCCGGCAGGGTGGCGTGCTGGGCGTCGACAACGAACTGGCTGCCCTGGATGACCAGGAAGAGCCCGAAACCGAGCAGCAGCACCTGGACGACGCGGCCGATCACGGCCTGGAGGGTCTCGGGGAACCTGTCGACCAAGAAGGTGACGGCGATGTGGGCGCCCTCGCGGAAGCCGACCACGGCGCCGAGGAAGCCGAGCCAGACCAGCAGGATGCGGGCGGTCTCCTCGCTCCAGCTGGGGGAGTTGCTCAGCAGCTCACGGCTGAACACCTGCCACAGCACGATCAGCAGCGTCGCGACCAGGCACAGGATGCAGAGGATCTCGAAGACCGTGTCGATCGCGCGCCAGGTGCGCCTGAATGTTCCGGTGTCGTTGCTCATCGAGTCATTCCGTCCTCGTCGCGGCGGTGGTGGGGACCTTGGTCGCCTCGGCGAGCAGGTGCTGCCTGTCCGCGCCCGCCAGACCGAGGTGGTAGAGGTGGATCTGGTCGATCCCGGCATCGACCAGGGCCCGCACATGGCCACCGAAGGCGTCCTCGGTGGTGGGCGGAAGAACGGTGACGTACGCAGCAGCCGCTGCCTTCCCGTCGACTGCCTGGACGAGCTGACGCCCGGTCTCCACCGAGGCCGCGGTGGTCGGCCAGCAGAAGGAGACGACCAGGTCGACGTCGTCGGCCGTGGTCGGGGTCAGGCCCGGGCTCGCGCCGGTGGCCCAGGGGTCGGGCTGGGCGTGCAGGGCGATCTCGACGACCTCGGGAGCGGCCTCGCGGACGGCCGCGATCACCCGGTGGCGGAGCTCGTCGGCCGCGGCGTGGCGGGAGGCGAGGATCGTGTCCAGGGTCGTCGCGTCCACCGTCGCGCCGGAGGAGTCGGCACCCGTCGCGGCGCGCAGGGCCGCCACCGTGGCCTCGGCGTCGAGCCCACGTGCTGCCCAGTCCTCGCGGCAGCCCGTGCAGCAGCAGATCGAGAGCAGCTGCTGGGTGGCGGTGTCGTAGGCGCCGTCGGTCTTCTCGTGGTGCCCGCCGTGGCCGAAGCCGAGCTGGCCGCACGCCTCCAGGATGACCGTGGCGGTCGGGGTGTCGCGTACGGCCTCGGCGGCCAGGGTCTCCGCGTAACGGCGGACATCCTCGTGCCGGGCGCACAGGGCGTAGGGGTAGGGCTCGCCCCAGCAGTTGACGACCGCGAGGTCAGGGTTGGCCTCGCCGAGGAGGCTGGAGTGGGTCAGCACGATCCAGGCGGCGACCTCGAACCCCGACTCGGCGAGGTGGGCGGCGGCCTCGCCGTACGGGTCGTCTGCGGCGACCCACGTCGCCGTGGGCGGCACCAGCCGGGCACCGGCCCAGGCCTCGGCGCGCACCGGGCGGTAGAGCGCCGCGCTGCGGGCCTCGACGATCCGGTGCTCTGGGTGGAGCGGGGTCGCGGCGCGGGTGGTGTGGTAGGCCGCGGCGAGGGCGACCTTCGTGACTCCGAGGCTGCGGGCGCGATCGGCGAATGTCGGGTCGCCGATCACGTCCCAGGGGTAGGCATAGCCGACGACCGGTACTGGCGGTATCGCCCCGGTCTCGCCTCTGTCGATCTCTGTCACCGGTGGTTGCTCCTGGCTCGTCGTACTGTGACGGGGCCCACGTGTGGCCCCGGTCACAGGAGACTGTCAGGATTGGCGATTCGTGTCCAAGCCACTTATCGCATTAGGCGATACCCTGACGGTATTGCCTCAATGGGTCACCAGCGCGACGTGTTCGGCATGAAATCCGGCTCGAACGAACGCATGTAGACGGTGTCCTCCCGGCGGCGCACACCGCAGCCGAGGTACTGCTCGTGAAGCTCGCCGAGCAGGTCACGATCGAGCTCCACGCCCAGGCCCGGACCCGTCGGCACCGCGATCGCGCCGTCGCTGAAGTCGAGCACACCGGGGCGTACGACGTCCTGGGTCTTCCACGGGTAGTGGGTGTCGCAGGCGTAGGTCAGGTTGGGGGTCGCGGCGGCCAGATGGACCATCGCGGCCAGGGAGACGCCGAGGTGCGAGTTGCTGTGCATCGACAATCCCAGCCCGAAGGTGTCGGTGATGCCGCCCAGCAGCGCCGACTGGCGCAGTCCTCCCCACAGGTGATGGTCGGAGAGCACGATCTGGACCGCGTCGACCGCGATCGCGGGCTTGAGGTGCTCGAAGGCGATCACACACATGTTGGTGGCCAGAGGTACGTCGGTGCGGGCCGCGACCTGGGCCATCCCCTCGATCCCGGGGGTGGGGTCCTCGAGATACTCCACGACGCCGGCGAGTCGCTCGGCGACCTTGACCGAGGTCTCCGGCGTCCAGGCGCCGTTGGGGTCCAGCCGCAGCGGCAGGTCGGGGAAGGCGTCGCGCAGCGCCTCGATCGCGGCGCACTCCTCGTCGGGGTGGAACACCCCGCCCTTCAGCTTGAGCGAGCCGAAGCCCCAGCCGTCGACCAGCCGCTTCGCCTGCGCGACGATCTGGTCGGGGTTCAGCGCCTCGCCCCACTCATCGTGGGGCTGGCCCGGGTGGCCGGCCCACTTGTAGAACATGTAGCCGCTGAACGGCACCCGGTCGCGCACCGCGCCGCCGAGCAGGTCGCTCACAGGACGGCCCGCCTCGCGGGCGACCAGGTCGAGGCAGGCGACCTCGAAGGGGGAGTAGACGGTGTCGACGGCGGAGGAGACGTCGAGCATGCCGCCGAAGGAGGCGCCCGCCCCGCCGGTCTCCTTGCCGAGTACGTCGACGACGAGCCGTCTCAGGCCGTGGGTGTCGTAGGGGTCGGCGCCCGGGAGCGCCTGGGCGACGGCGTCGAGCCGGGCGAGGTGGGTCTCGTCGGCGTACGTCTCTCCGAGGCCGACCAGGCCGGTGTCGGTGTGGAGCTCGACGATCGCGCGCAGCGCCCACGGCTGGTGCACGCCGACCACGTTGAGCAGCGGCGGGTCCGCGAACGCCACCGGGGTGACGACGACCTTCGAGATGCGGCTGGCGTTGGGGCCGGCGCTCATGCGGTCGGCTTCACGGCGAGGACGGGCACGCCGGCGTCGAGCAGGATGCGCTGGGCGTCGCTGCCCAGCAGCGCCTTGCCGACCGGCGAGCGGCGGCGCAGCCCGATCACGATCAGCCGGGCGCCGGTCGAGGCGACCAGCTTGTCGAACATCTCCACGACATCGGCGCCGTGCGTGGTGTGGTCGACGCGGGCGCTCACCCCCGCCTCGTCGGCGCGGGCGACGAGCTCCGCGGCCGCGGCCTCGTCGACGAGGTCGGCGTCCACGGTGGCGCCGCGGCGCGGGCTGTTGACGATGACGACGTCGTCGCCGCGTGCCGCCGCCTCGGCCAGGCCGGCCTCGAGGGCCGCCTCACCTACCGGTGTGGGTACGTAGCCGATCAGGATGGTCATGGTGTGCCTCTCTCAGCGGGTCGGGGTGTCGACGTCGTCGCGGTCGGCCGGGGCCGAGGTGACGGTGGCGGCCTTGCGCCGGGCCAGGACCGCCTTGGCGGCGGGCCAGAGGGCGACCAGGACGAAGGCGGCCAGGATGGTGCCCGAGATCGGGCGGGTGAAGAACCCGGTCGGGTCACCGTCGAAGATCAGCATCGAGCGGCGTACGCCGTCCTCCACGATCGAGCCCAGGACGAAGGCGAGCACCATCGGACCGGGCTCGAAGCCGACCTTCTTCATCAGGTAGCCGATCAGGCCGAAGACGATCATCACGAAGATGTCGAAGGTGGAGTTGTTGATCGTGTAGACGCCCAGGATCGTGATCAGCGCGGTGATCGGGGCCAGGATCGCCGGGCGCACCCGCAGGATCCGGACGAAGATGCCGACCAGCGGGATGCTCAGGACGAGCAGGATCAGGTTGCCGATGTACATCGAGTTGATGACGCCCCAGAACAGGTCGGGGCGCTCCTCGACCAGCTGCGGCCCGGGCGAGATGCCGAGGATGAGCAGGGCACCGAAGAGCATCGCCATCGACGCGTTGGCCGGGATTCCGAGGGTCAGCAGCGGGATGAACGAAGAGGTCGCGGCGGCGTTGTTGGCGGTCTCGGGGGCGGCGACGCCCTCGATGGCACCGCGCCCGAAGCGCTCGGGGTGCTTCGAGATCCGCTTCTCCGTGGCGTACGCGGCGAGGGAGGACATCACGGCGCCGCCACCGGGCAGCACGCCCAGGACGAAGCCGATCACCGAGCCGCGGCCGATCGCGCCGGAGGACTGCTTGAGGTCCTTGCGGGAGGGCCAGATGTTGGCCACGGCGGCGGGTACGTGGGGCTTCCCGTGCCGCTCCTCGAGGTTGTAGAGAATCTCGCCGACGCCGAAGAGACCCATCGCGACGACCACGAAGTCGATGCCCTCGGTCAGCTGGAGGCTGCCGAAGGTGAAGCGCTCGGCGCCGCTGAAGCTGTCGCGGCCGACGGTGGCCAGCAGCAGGCCGAGCGCGGCGGCGATCATGGCCTTGAGCTTGTTGCCGTTGCCGATGCTGGCGACCAGCAGAACGCCCAGCAGGGCCAGGGCGGCGTACTCCGGGTCACCAAAGCTGAGCGCCCACCCGGCGATCAGCGGGGCCACCAGGGTCAGGCCGAGGATCGAGACGGTGGCGCCGACGAAGGAGCCGATCGCGGCGATGCCGAGGGCGGTGCCGGCCTTTCCCTGTTTGGCGAGGGCGAAGCCGTCGAAGACGGTGACCACCGATGAGGCCTCACCCGGCAGCCGGAGCAGCACCGAGGTGATCGTGCCGCCGTACTGGGCGCCGTAGTAGATGCCCGCCAGCATGATGATCGCGGAGACCGGGTCGATGCTGTAGGTGATCGGCAGCAGGATGGCGATCGTGGCCGCCGGCCCGAGGCCGGGGAGTACGCCGATCAGCATGCCGATGAGCACGCCGATCAGGCAGTAGAGCAGGTTCTGCGGTTCGGTGACGAGCCCGAAGCCGTCGAGGAATGCGTTGACGTCCACTGGGGGCTCCGCTCAGAACAGGTGGGGCAGCGGGATGCGCAGCCCGTAGAGGAAGAGGAAGTAGAAGGCGGCGACCGTGACACCTGCGGTGATGATCGTGCTGCGCCAGGACTCGCCGCCGAGGAACCTCAGCCAGACGACGCACAGGAGCAGCGAGGGGATCTCGAAGCCGATCACGGGCATCAGCAGGGCCAGCACGATGAAGGTGACCAGGCCGACCGCCGGGAGGATGCTGGAGCGGGTGAACTTCTCGCTGTCGCTCAGTCTGCGGCCGACGACGAGCAGGGCCGCGGCCATCAGGGTGATGGCGATGCTGACCACGAACGGCCACAGGCCGGCCTCGGGCTGGCGCAGCGAGCCCAGGCCGTAGCTGTAGGAGAGGACCGCGCCGCCGATGCCGACGACGAGAGCGACGAGCGCACCCACCAGCTGGTAGACCGGTCCACCGGCAGGAGGTCTTTCGTCCTCCAGCTCATGGGCCACCTCGGCCTGGATCTCAGCCAGGATGTCCTGGTCAGGAGAGGGGGTGCGTTCGTCGCTCATCGTGATGCCTTCGTCGTGTGGGGCGGGAGTCAGCTCGCGCCGAGGTTGAGACCGTACTGCTCGACCAGGTCGGCGAACCGCTTCTTGTCCTCCTCGAGCTGGGCCAGAACCTCGTCGCCGGAGATCTCCATCGGGGTGAGGCTGTTCTGCTCGTTGAAGGCCTGGTACTCCTCGGTCTTGAACGTCGCCTGCATCGCTTCCGCGATGGTGTCCTTGACGTTGTCCGGGGTGCCCTTCGGGACGGTCATGAAGCGGTACTGCGCGACCTCGACGTCGAGACCCTGCTCCTTGGCCGTCGGGACCTCCGGCAGGTAGTCGACCCGCTCGGGACCGAAGACGCTCAGCGGGGTCAGCTTGCCGGCCTCGATGTTCTCGATCGCCTCGCCGACCTGGAGGCACGCGGTGTCGACCTGGTTGCCGAGCACCGCGGTCAGTGCCGGCGCGCCGCCGTCGAAGGGCACAGCCTCGGCGTCGACGCCGGCCGAGGCGTACGTCAGGCCGCAGGAGAGCTGCGCACCGGTGCCGACACCGGTGGTGCCATAGGTGACCTTCTTCTTGGCGGCCTTGATGTCGTCGAGCGTCTTGAAGCCGCTCTTCGGGCCGGTGACCATGACGTAGTCGTCGCGGGAGACGCCCTGGACGACGTCGAAGTCGCCGATGTCGGTGACCTCGTCCTCGCTGACCGCCAGCGGCGTGATCGCGAACAGGGAGGCGTTCTGGATCGCGATGGTCTGGCCGTCGGGCTCGGCCTGGGCGACCTTGTTGGCGGCGAGCGCACCGTTGGCGCCCTCCTGGTTGATCACCGGGAAGGAGACGCCGAGCTCGTCGGAGAGGCCCTTGGAGACCGCCCGGCTGATCAGGTCGCTGGAGCCGCCGGCCGAGGCACCGACGTACATCTCGACGTTGCCGGCGGGGTACTCCTCACCGTCTCCGTTGCCTCCGGTGGTGTTCTCGACACCGCAGGCGGAGAGGGCCAGGGCCGCGACGCCGGCGGTCGCGGCGAGTAGGTGGGTTGTCGTACGCATCGTTGCTCCTAGGTCCTGGTGGCCGGGCGCGGTTGTCGCATGGGATGGCCCGACATCGTGTGACCACCGACACTAAGAGTCTTAGCGATACCGGTCCAAGCCCGATTCGGCATAGAGTGTTCCACCTGGTGCATCGTGGTCTACTCTGGCCAGATGATCACGCTCGACCAGGTGCGCTCATTCGTGGCGGTCGCCGAGGAGCTCCACTTCGGCCGGGCTGCCGAGCGGCTGCGGATGACGCAGCCGCCGCTGTCCCGACAGATCCAGAAGCTGGAGAAGGCCGTCGGCGCGCAGCTGCTCGAGCGGGACAACCGCCGGGTCGCCCTGACGGGTGCCGGAGCGGCCTTCCTCGACGAGGCCTACCGGATGCTCAACCTCGTCGAGAGTGCCGGTGACCTGGCCCGTCGCGTGGACGCCGGTGCCGCCGGAGTGGTCCGGCTCGGCTTCACCGCGGTCTCCGCCATCTCGATCCTGGGGCCGCTGCTGCGCCGCCTCACCGTCGAGCTCCCCGACGTCGAGGTGCGGCTCTCCGAGCGAGTCACCCTGGCCCAGGTCGACGGCATCCGCCACGGCGAGATCGACATCGGCCTGGCCCGCCCGCCCTTCGACACCGAGCTGCTCTCCTCGAGAGTCATCTCGCGCGAGCCGCTGATGGCCGTACTCCCGCAGGGCCACCCCTTGGCCGAGCTCGACCGACCGCTGACGCCGGAGGACTTCGAGGGCCAGCCCGTCATCGGCTACCACCCCCAGCAGTCCCGCTACTTCCACGAGCTCTCCGTACGCTTCCTGGCCAACGCCCACCCTCGCATCGAACAGCGCGTCCACCAGGTCCTCACCGCCATGCTCCTGGTCTCCGCCGAACGTGGCGTCGGCTTCGTCCCGGTCTCGGCCAGCTCGCTGCACGTAGAAGGCGTCGTCTTCCGTCCCATCGAGCACGGCGGCGGCGACACTCGCCTCGACAAGGACCCCGAGCGTCCCGTCGAGCTCCATGCGATCTGGGCGCGAGGGTCTGTCAGTCCAGTCGTACGCCGGGTTCTCGATGCGATCATCGAGATGAATCGGTAGCTCCTGCGGGGTCGGCGGCGGGGTTTGGCGCAGCGGATTCAGTTGGGTGTGGGCTTGGGGTCTTGGGCTGGCCTCGTGTGGGCGGCCCGGTGCCTCGTGCGCGCCTATGGCAGTGGGCGCGACCTTGTGAACCGTTCACAAGCGACCCGGCGCTTCGACCAGGTCGGTTCAGTGCCAGCGGGTCATGATCTCCCCACATTCGGAGAGTCCCTGTCAAGGACCGCGAGGCGGCCGGCGAAGCCGGCGCCCGAAGGGCGTCATCTCGACAAGCTCGATACATCGCCTTGACTCCGGGGCAGGTCGAGAAGACCCTCAAAGAACGGGTCGGCGGCCCACGCCAACCCCGAAGAAACGCTCCGCGACAAGCGGTCAAGACAATCTCCGACCACCCAAGCCACCGCGATGCCCCCAAAGCATCACGAGATTCAAATTCGGGCTTGGACAGGCATCACCGAACGTTCCTAACGTGATGGTCACCACCTTCCCCCTCAGCACACACAACATCTGAAGGACGTGACTCGTGACCGAGTACAGCCCGATCGACCTGGCCGCCCAGCTCAAGAGCGGGCTTCTCTCGTTCCCGGTCACCCATTTCACCGAGGACCTCCAGGTCGACGAAGAGGGCTACCGCAAGCACCTGAGCTGGCTGGCGGAGTACCCGGTCGCAGGTCTCTTCGCGGCCGGCGGTACGGGGGAGGGCTTCTCGCTGAACCCGGAGGAGACCGACCAGGTCGTACGTGCCGCGGTCGACGAGGTCGCGGGGGCCGTACCGGTGCTGGCGCCGGCGACGGGCAGCACGGCCAACGCGGTCGCACAGGCGAAGGCGGCAGAGGCCGCGGGCGCGGACGGGATCCTGCTGATGCCGCCGTACCTCACCGAAGCCGGGCAGGCGGGGCTCGTCGAGCACGCCAGCCGCGTGTGCGAGGCGACCGGCCTCGGCGTGATCGTCTACAGCCGCGCCAACGCGGTACTGCGGGACGAGGCCGTCGACCAGCTCGCCGAGCGCAACCCGACCCTGATCGGCTTCAAGGACGGCGTCGGCAACATCGAGCAGATGACCCGCACCTACGCCCGGGTCGGCGACCGGCTCATCTACATCGGTGGCCTACCGACGGCGGAGACGTTCGCGCTGCCGCTGCTCCAGCTCGGCGTGAGCACGTACTCCTCGGCGCTGTTCAACTTCGCGCCGAAGTGGGCGGTCGAGTTCTACGACGCCGTACGTGCCCAGGACCGCGACGAGGTCTACCGTCGTCTCAACGAGTTAGTGATCCCGTACCTCGACATCCGCGACCGCACGGCCGGCTACGCCGTGTCGATCGTCAAGGGCGGTCTGACCGCGATCGGCCGGCCCGCCGGCCCGGTCCGCCCGCCGCTGACCGACCTGCGCGAGGACGAGATCGACGAGCTGCGCGAGTTGATCGCGCGGATCGCCTGACGCCGATCTGCACCCCAGAGAGACCGACCCGATAGGAAGGGAACATGAGCTACCGCTCGATCATCGCCGGAGCCGACTCCGAGCAGCCCGACGTCGCCGCTGCCACCAGCGCCGCGGCCGAGGCATTCGCCGGCTACCGCGCCACATCCCCCGAAGCCCGGGCGGACTTCCTCGAAGCCGTCGCCGCCGAGATCGAGGCGTCCCGCGCCGAGATCGTCGAGGCCGCTGTCGCCGAGTCGCACCTGCCCGAGGGCCGGATCAGCGGCGAGGTCGGCCGCACCACCGGCCAGCTCCGGATGTTCGCCGGCGTCGTGCGCCGCGG
>JALZDD010000062.1 GCA_030862715.1 Actinomycetota bacterium
CAGGAGCCGGTGGCGTTGGGGTTGTCGATGGTGAACCCCTGCTTCTCGATGCTGTCCACGAAGTCGATCATGGCGCCGTTGAGGTAGGGAACGCTCATCCGGTCGACGACGACGGAGACACCGTCGAAGTCGGTGACGACGTCACCATCGAGGGTGCGCTCGTCGAAGAAGAGCTGGTAGCGCAGGCCGGAGCAGCCACCGGGCTGCACGGAGATGCGCAGGCTCAGGTCGTCGCGGCCTTCCTGCTCCAGGAGGCTCTTCACCTTCGCGGCGGCAACGTCGCTGAGGTTGATGGAGTCGGCGCGGCGTTCGGTCGTCTGCTCGGTCATGTAGCTGGGCTCCCTGTGCGTGGGTGCGGGTGTGTCTTAAGGCTCAATCGTCGCACATCATCGGTTATTCCCGCTGGTCGGCGGACCACGTCCGGGCCACCCTGGCGGCGACCTGGACCAGGGAGTCGTACGCCTGGCCGAGTGCCTGCTCCTCGCCGACGATGTCCACGAGCGAGTAGGCGGCGTCGATCCCGAGCGTACGCATCTCCCGCCCGCTCATGCTGACCTTGCCGGCCAGCACGATGCAGGGCCGCAGCGCCTGCTCGGCCAGCTTCGCCACCCCGGCCGGCACCTTCCCGGCCGCGCTCTGCGGATCGAAGGACCCCTCACCGGTGATCACCAGGTCTGTCCTCGCGGCCAGCTCGGGCAGCCCCAGCAGGTCGGCGACGACGTCGAAGCCCGGCCGCCGGCTGGCACCGAGGAGCAACAGCGCGAACCCGATCCCGCCGGCCGCCCCCGCGCCCTTTTCGGTCGCGGTCCTACGTGACGTGGCGGCGGCAAGGTCCTGGAGCGCACCGTCCCAGCGGGGCATGGTCCCCTCGGCCAGCCCCTTCTGCGCGCCGTAGACCTTGATCGCGCCGAAGAGCCCGGTCAGCGGGTTGTCCACGTCGCTGGCGATCACGATCTCGAGGCCCAGCGGCTCGGGGAGCGTGACCTCGGCGATGCCCTCGAGCCCGGCGACGCCGGCATCGAGCGGCCGGTCCGCGGTGGCGCCGAGCGCCGCGAGCAGCCCCGCTCCCCCGTCGCTGGTTCCCGAGCCGCCGAGGCCGACCACGACCGTGCTCGCTCCGGCATCACGGGCGGCGAGGAGCAGCTGGCCCACGCCGTACGAACTCGCCTGCTCGGCCCCCTTTCCGCCGGTCAGATGCAGGCCGGCGGCCTGGGCCGACTCGACGTAGGCGGTCTCGCCGTCCACCAGCACCTGCGCGGTCACCGGCTCACCGTGCGGGCCCCTGACCTCGACGTCGTGGAGGTCGCCGCCGAGGACCTCGTGCAGCAGCTCGAGGAATCCCGGTCCGCCGTCCGCCATCGGCGCGAGCGAGAGCTCGTCGCGGGGCGCCGTACGCCGCCAGCCCTCCGCGATCGCCGCGGCCGCCTGAGCGGCGGTGAGCGTGCCTGCGTACTTGTCGGGGGCGATCAGCACTCGCATGGCCGAAACCTACCCGCGCCCGGAAGCTCGAGGTGTTCCACCTGACGTTTTCGGTGTCGTAACCATTCCGCATGCGTCGCGTTAAGGTCGTTTCGTGCGGATCTTCGGGCGGCGCGGGGCCGGCGACTCAGAAACCAGGCGGATCAATGGCTTCTGGAGCTGGTGGGCCCAGAAGGGCGCCCTGGCCTGCGGTGCTGCGCTCGACGCCGACGACCAGGAGGCTCTCGTCACGCTGCTGGCCAGACGGGTCGACGCGATCGAGGCGGGCCTGAGCTGGGAGGTCGGCCCCGGGCCCTTGGGCGGCCGGCTGCTGGTCGTCTCGGCCGGCGGCAACCCGGACCATCGTGCGCTGGCACGTCGCTGGCTGCTCGCCGCCCCCGAGCCCGACGGCGTCTCGCCCTGGGAGTTCAGCGACCAGCGCCCGCCCGTCGACGACCCGGTCGAGGCGGTGCTCACCACCCCTTCCCGTGACGCGATCCGGCTCGCCGACGTGCTGGTCGCCGCCCGGCAGAACGGCGCCCACTTCGACCTCACCCTCTTCCACCCGGCCTTCCCCGACCTCGCCGAGAACGCCCGCCTCCAGGTCGCCTTCCACGCCCTCGACACGACGCTGGGCGAGTCCAGCACGGAGCTGTGGATCGGCGAGGTCGAGACCACCACCGCCCGCCCCCGCGACGGCTTCGGCCTCGACGGGCTGCGCGTCGCCGTACGCGACCTCCGCAAGGAGTACGTCGACCCCGACGGCAATCCGGCCTGGGTGCTGCTCCACGGTGAGAGCCCCCAGGGACCGGTGATCGCGAGCGCGGTCGTGCCCCTGCACCCTGTCACCGCGCCGAACCTGACCCATCACGTCGGCGTGATGGTCCCCTACGTCGGTTTCGCCGAGCGGGGCCTCCCCTCGCCCGACGCCCTGCGCGAGCTCGGCCAGCTCGAGGACCGGCTCGCCTCGACCCTCGGCCCCGACGGCCGCGTCGTGGCCCACGAGACCACCAACGGCGTACGCCTTCTCCACGCCTACGTCGACCCCACCACGTCCGCCCCGCAACGGCTCGAGGAGACGGTCGAAAGCTGGGTCCACGGAGACGTCGTCACCCGGGTCGACACTGACCCGGCATGGGATGCCGTGCGCCCCCTGCGCGCTTGATCCGTACCACCATGTGACCCATGCCACCGGGCCGCCGAGCCCTCGACATGTATTATCGTCATCATGACGACTGTCGACCTCCCGCTGCTCCCCCTGGGGCGCGGCACCGACCTGAACTCCGAGCGTGGCGTCGAGTGCCCCGGCGATCTGCCGGCCGCCTCCGATCCCGATCTGGTCAAGCGCGCGCTCGCCGCCAAGGAGAAGCTCGGCGAGAAGGTGTTCGTCCTCGGACACCACTACCAACGCGACGAGGTCATCCAGTTCGCTGACGTGACCGGGGATTCCTTCAAGCTCGCGCGCGACGCCGCCGCCCGGCCGGACGCGGAGTACATCGTCTTCTGCGGCGTGCACTTCATGGCCGAGTCGGCCGACATCCTCACCTCGCCCTCGCAGGCGGTCATCCTCCCCGACCTCGCGGCCGGGTGCTCGATGGCCGACATGGCGCGGCTGGGCCAGGTCGAGAAGGCCTGGGAGGCGCTCTCGGAAGCCGGTGTGGCCGACCAGGTCGTGCCGGTGACGTACATGAACTCCTCCGCCGACATCAAGGCGTTCTGCGGTCGCCACGACGGCGTCGTGTGCACCTCCTCCAACGCGCAGGCCGTGCTGGAGTGGGCCTTCGACCAGAAGGACGATGCCAAGGTCCTCTTCTTCCCCGACCAGCACCTCGGCCGCAACACCGCCGTGCTCAAGCTCGGCATGTCGCTGGGCGACTGCGTGGTCTGGGACCCGCTCAAGCCCGGTGGCGGCCTCAGCGCCGAGGAGCTGCGGGCGGCGAAGGTGATCCTGTGGAAGGGCCACTGCTCGGTCCACGGCCGCTTCTCCCCCGACACCATCGACGACCTGCGCGCCGAGATCCCGGGCGTGCAGATCCTGGTCCACCCCGAGTGCCAGCACGAGGTCGTCCTCAAGGCCGACCTCGTCGGCTCGACCGAGTTCATCATCTCGACCATCGAGGCCGCTCCTGCTGGGTCGGCCTGGGCGATCGGCACCGAGCTCAACCTGGTCAAGCGCCTCGCCAACGCCCACCCCGACAAGCGGATCGTCTTCCTCGACCGCACCGTCTGCTACTGCTCGACGATGAACCGCATCGACCTCCCTCACCTCGTCTGGGCCCTCGAGTCCCTCGCCGACGGGCAGGTCGTCAACCGCATCGAGGTCGACCCCGACACCGAGCGCTACGCCAAGCTCGCCCTGCAGCGCATGCTCGACCTCCCGGGACTGAGCCCAACACTGGCACAGGACGACTGACCCGGTCCGCCCGGCGCCGAGACGGCGCCGGGTCAGGTGTCGTTGAGCCAGGCCAGGACGGCGAGCACGCGACGGTTGTCGTCGCTGGCCTGGGGCAGGTCGAGCTTGGTGAAGATCGAGCTGATGTGCTTGCCGACCGCCTTCTCGGTGACGAACAGCCGGGCGGCGATGGCGGCGTTGGAGCGCCCCTCGGCGATCAGCGTCATCACCTCGCGCTCACGCTCGGTGAGGCGGTCGAGCGGGCGTTCCCGGCGGGTGAGGAGCGCGGCGACGACCTCGGGGTCGAGGACGGTCCCGCCGCCGGCGACCTGGCGTACCGCCCCGAGGAAGGCGTCGACGTCGGCGACGCGGTCCTTGAGCAGGTAGCCGACCGCGCCCTCTCCCCCGGCGAGCAGGTCGCGCGCGTAGAGCGGCTCGACGTACTGGCTCAGCACCAGCACCGGAAACCCCGACCGCGCCTGTCTGACCTCGATCGCGGCGGTGATGCCCTCGGTGGTGAACGACGGAGGAAGACGTACGTCGACCACCGCCGCATCCACGTCCGGCCGGACCAGAGCCCGGGCCAGGGCGGGCGCGTTGTCGACGGCCTCGACGACCTCGATCCCGCCCGCCTCGAGGATCCGGGTGAGCCCGACGCGGAGCAGCGCCTGGTCCTCGGCCAGGACCACCCTCAGATCCGGCAAGGCACCTCCAGCGTGATCAGGGTCGGTCCGCCGGAAGGGCTCTCGACCTCGATGGTGCCGTCGAAGGCGGCCAGTCTGGACGCGACCCCGGCGAGCCCCTGCCCGGTCGCGTCGGCGCCGCCGCGGCCGTCGTCGCCCACCACGATCCGCAGCCGCTGCCCGTTGTGGCTGCCGCGTACGAACGCCCGGTCGGCACCGGAGTGCTTGACCGTGTTGGCCAGACACTCGGCCACCGCGAAGTAGGCCGCCGACTCCACCGGGTTGGGCAGACGCCCGGGAAGCTCGATGGCGACGGTGACCGGCAGCGGCAGTCCCGCGGTGAGGGCCTGGACGGCGCCCACGAGGCCACGGTCGGCGAGCACGGGCGGCAGGATGCCGCGTACGACTCCACGCAGGTCCTCCAGCGCGGAGACCGTGGTCTCGCGGGCCTCGCGCAGGAGCGCGGCGGCCGCGTCCGGGTCGCTCGCCATCAGCTTCTCGGCCAGCCCGACGCTCATCCCGACGGCGGCGATCCTGGCCTGGGCACCGTCGTGGAGGTCGCGCTCGATGCGACGCAGCTCGGCCGCCGAGTGGTCCAGCGTCTCGGCACGGGTCGACTCGACCTTCTCCACCCTGGCGGCCAGCGTGGCGACCTGCCCCTGACCGAAGATGCCACGCTCGGCCAGCGCCCGCGCCCGGACCAGGCCCGGGGTCGTCACCCACCACACCAGCAGCAGCGGGCCGGTGAGCAGGAGCAGCAGCCAGGCCACCCAGCTGATGCCGGCGAACGCCAGGATCAGCCAGGTCAGCGGCACGGTCAGGAACGCGGCGGGCAGCAGGGAGAGCACGAAGCCCCCGGTCGCCGAGAAGCAGCAGAAGGCGAAGTCGCGCCACCGCGCCTTGTCCCGAAGCCACCGGAACGGCCGGGCGAGGACCGGCAGCGCACTCAGATCCGCGTACGTCTCCGGGATGGTCTCCCCGAGGAGCATCCCGCTCACCCGGCGGTGCACCCCGGCGACGGCCTGGGTGGCCGGCACCGCACCCAGGGCGATCGCGATGCCGACCCCGAACACCAGTCCGAGCGGGATCGAGAGCACGGTGAGGATCGCCAGGACCAGGGCAGGCACCATCATCAGGGCATAGCCCAGCGACAGTCCGGTCAGCCGGAGCCGCTCGACGAGCGCCTGCCCGCTGAACGGCTCCGGCCGCACGGTCCGGATCGGTGCATCCCACTCGGTCATCAGGAGTGAGTGTGACATCAGCGAGCGCCGGACGTCGTGCGTAATGCCCGGCTCGTCGCGCCGGCCGCGGAGGCCAGCGTGAGCACCACGGCACCGGCGATCAGCAGAGGCGGCAGCCAGAGCTGTGCGTCGGGCACCAGACCCTCTCCCCGGACGTAGGCGAACGGGACGATCGTCGCCTGGGCGGCGAGCAGACCGATGACGGTGCCGACCGCGGCGACCACACCGGCCTCGGCGAGGATCGAGCCACGCACCTGGCCGGGTGTGGCGCCGAGCAACCGCAGCCGGTGCAGCTCCAGGCGCCGGTCGGCGAGGAGGGCGGCGAAGGCGTTGACGACCATGATCGCGGCGAACGCGCAGATCATCGCGGTGACCACGTTGTTGAGCAGGTTGATGGTCTCGTAGCCCTCGGTGACCTCCGGCGGCAGGCCGGTGGGCAGCGTGCGCTCGTCGATCCCGACCAGCATCAGGATGCTGACCGCGGCCGCGGAGAGCACCATCACCGGCGCCAGCACCCCGGCGAGCAGGTGCGCCCTCCGCGAGGTGTTGTACGCCGCCAGGTGCCCACTCGTGCCGCCCAGCAGCGGCCGCAGCACCCAGCTCCCGGCCCGCAGCAGCAGCGGTGCCAAGGCGGCGAGACCCACCGCGACGAGGAGTCCTAGGGAGCCGGTCATCGCCATCGCGTCGTACGGGTCGGCGGCGTCCTTGCCCGCGACCATCGTCATCACGACCATGGTCGTGGCGTGGCCGACGGCGACCACGGCAACCACCCAACGCCACCAGGCGATGCGTCCGGTGCCCGACCTGGCTTCGGAGAGAGCGACCGTCGCCGGTCCCCGGGAGGCACGTGACCCGGCCAGGCCGGAGGCGGCCAGGGAGACGAGCAGGAGCAGGACGACGGTCGCCGCGAGCGCGATCCAGCCGCCCGAGTGGGCGACCTCCTCGCTGACGACGCCACCGGACTGCAGCAGGTCGAGGAGCGCTCGGCTGGTCAGGCTCGCCACAACGGCGCCGAGGATGGCGGCGACGAGCGCGACCACGAGCGTCTCCGCCCGTACCAGCGTGCGGACCTGACGGGGCTCGGCGCCGACGGTGCGCAGCAGGCCGATCTCGACCTCGCGCTGTCGGACGGTGACCCCGACGGTGGAGACCACCGAGAAGAGCGCGATGACGGTGCCCCAGGCTCCGACCACTCCCCCGAGGATGAGCAGGGTGTCCCGCTCGGCGCTCGGTGTGCCGGAGTCGAGCCCGACCTGGATCAACGGCGTGAACGAACCCATCACCGCGGTGCCCAGCAGGATCGCGAGGAAGGTCGCGGTCATGGCGGTGGCGCGGTGTCTCAGCGAGCGCAGTGCCAGGGTCAACATCACACCATCTCCCGCTCGGCCCGGGCGGTGAGCTCGTCGAGATGCGCCATCTGGCCGGCGACGGCCTCGGCGGCGGGATTGTCCATCCGCCCCACGGCGCGGCCGTCGACGAGGAACACCACGCTGTCCGCGTACGCAGCGGCGACCGGGTCGTGGGTCACCATCACCACGGTCGCACCGAGCTCGCGGACGAGGCTGCGAAGCAGGGCGAGCACCGAGGCGGCGGTGTGGGAGTCGAGGGCTCCGGTGGGCTCGTCGGCGAGGACGATGTCGGGACCGGTCACCAGCGCCCGGGCGATCGCGACCCGCTGCTGCTGGCCGCCGGAGAGCTGTGCCGGCAGGTGACCGGTGCGATCTCCCAGGCCGACGCGATCGAGCAGCTCGCTGATCCGGCGGCGGGCCGCCGCGTCGATCCGGCCGCCGGCCAGCCGCAGCGGCAGCGCGACGTTCTGCTCGGCGGTGAGGTAGGGCAGCAGGTGGAAGCCCTGGAAGACGAACCCGATCCGCTCGCGGCGCAGCCTGGTCCGGCGTGCCTCGGTCAGCTCGGTGACGTCTTGGCCGGCGATGACGACCCGGCCGCCCGTCGGCTGCTCCAGCGCTCCGGCGCAGGTCAGGAAGGTGGACTTGCCGGAGCCGGAGGGCCCCATCACGGCGGTGAACGTGCCCGGCGCGCAGGCCAGGTCGAGTCCGTCGAGCGCGGTCACGGCGGCCGCGCCGGTGCCGTAGGTCCTGGTGAGGCCGGTGACCTCGAGGGCGGGTGTGGTCATG
>JALZDD010000064.1 GCA_030862715.1 Actinomycetota bacterium
TCGTCTACTACGGCGACGAGCAGGGCTTCACCGGCGCCGGCGGCGACAAGGACGCCCGCCAGACGCTGTTCGGCTCGAAGGTCGCCGACTACCTCGACGACGACCAGATCGGCACAGACCGCACGCATGCCGACGACGCGTACGACACCACCCACCCGGTCTACACCGCGATCGCCGCGCTGGCGAAGCTCCGCAAGAACCACCCGGCGCTGACCGACGGCACCCAGCACGAGCTCTACGCCCAGGACTCGGTCTATGCGTTCTCGCGGACCGGCGAGGACCGGGAGTACGTGGTCGCGGTCAACAACGCCACCGAGGCGAAGACCGTCACACTGCCCGTGGAGTCGGCCGCCTTCGAGACGATCTACGGCGGCGACGCCACCGAGACCGCGGCCGACGGCACGATCGGGGTGACCGTCCCGGCGCTCTCCTCGGTCGTCCTGCGCGCCGAAGCCGAGCTCCCCGACGCCACCGCGAAGCCCACCTTGTCGCTGACCGCCCCCGGTGCCGGCGCCACCGGCACGGTCACCCTCTCCGCCGATCCAGGGGAGACCGCCGGTGCCCGCGTCGTCTTCGCCGCCCAGATCGGCAACGGCAAGTGGCGCACGCTCGGCTCGGTCGACCACGCCCCCTACAAGATCACCCAGTACGTCCCCGCGACCGTCGCCGCCGGCACCGCGCTGCGCTACAAGGCGGTCGTGGTCGACCGCGACGGACGCACCGCAAGCGACCTGGCCGAGACCACGGCCGGACAGGCACCCGAGGCCGAGAACCCGAGCGCCGTCGACCGTGACTACGCCGTCGTGCACTACCGGCGCGCCGACGGTGACTACACCGGCTTGACCCTGCAGTCCGGTGACCAGAGCGACGGGTTCAGCGGCCGCGACGCGTACGGCGCCTTCGCCTGGGTGAAGCTCCCCGACGGCGCGTCCTCGGTGACGTACACGCTCGAGAAGGACGGCGCCGCCGACGGCGGCGAGCGGACGATCGATCTCGCCGAGACCGGCGAGGTCTGGGTCGAGTCCGGCAGCGACGGCCAGCAGACCACCAGGCCCGACGGCGTGTACCCGGCGCCCGACACGTCCAAGGCGGTCATCCACCTGCACCGAGCCGACGGCGACTACGACGGCTGGGGCCTGCACACCTGGACCGGCGCCGCCAGCCCGACCGAGTGGTCCAAGCCGCTGCAGCCCACCGGTGAGGACGCGTACGGCGTCACCTTCGAGGTGCCGCTGGTCGACGGCGCCACCTCGCTCAACTACATCGTCCACAAGGGCGACGAGAAGGACATCCCGAACGACCGCTCGCTCGACCTGACCACGTACGGCCACGAGGTGTGGCTCAACTCCGGCGACACCGGCTACCTGCTGCCGTCGGTCGGATCGGCACCCGACCTCGACCTGACCAAGGCGCAGGCGCAGTGGATCGACCGAGAGACCGTGGTGCTGCCGAAGGAGATGGCGAGCGGCTCGGCTCTGTCGACCCAGCTGGTCTACGACCGCGACGGCGGCATCACCATCGAAGACGGGGCGCTCAGCAGCGAGGGCCGCTGGCTGCGTCTGCAGGCCTCGACGCTGAGCGACGAGCAGAAGGCGCGGTTCCCGCACCTGAAGGACTACACCGCCTTCACCGTCGACACCCGTGACCGCGACCGGATCCGCGAGGCGCTCTCCGGTCAGATCGTGCTCACCCAGCGCATCGGCAACGGCGCCCTGGTCACGGGCACCGGAGTCCAGACCCAGGGCATCCTCGACGACCTCTACGCCGCGAAGGCGACGAAGGCGTCGCTCGGACCGGTGTTCAAGGGCGGCAGGGTCACCCTGTCCGTCTGGGCGCCCACCGCCCACGAGGTCTCACTCGAGCTCGGCGGCAAGACCGTGCCGATGCGACGCGACGACGCCAGCGGCGTCTGGTCGGCGACCGGCTCCGCCACGGCCTGGCGCGAGAAGGAGTACCGCTACGCCGTGACCGTATGGGCGCCGAGCGTGCAGAAGCTCGTCACCAACAAGGTCACCGACCCCTACTCGGTCGCACTCACCGCCGACTCCGAGCGCAGCCTCGTCGTCGACCTCGGCGACAGGTCGCTCGCTCCCAAGGGCTGGACGACCCTGAAGAAGCCGAAGGCCGTGGCGATGAAGGACGCCCAGATCCAGGAACTCCACATCCGCGACTTCTCCGTCGAGGACGAGACCAGCGCCCACCCGGGCGGCTACCTCGCCTTCGCCGACGAGGACAGCGACGGGGTGAAGCACCTGCGCAGGCTGGCCGGGTCCGGCACCTCGTACGTCCACCTCCTGCCGGCCTTCGACATCGCCACCATCCCGGAGGAGA
The DNA here is from genome assembly GCA_030862715.1 of Actinomycetota bacterium. The sequence goes on from JALZDD010000064.1 coordinate 2,332, forward strand.
AGGCCGACCAGACGACCCCCGACTGCGACCTCGGGTCCTATGAGGCCGACGGCGAGAAGCAGCAGGAGTGTGTCGCCGCGGCGGCTGCGAAGGATGCGTACAACTGGGGCTACGACCCCTACCACTACACGGTCCCGGAGGGCTCCTACGCGACCGATCCGGACGGCACCGACCGGACCGTCGAGTTCCGGAAGATGGTGAAGTCACTCAACGAGGACGGCCTGCGCGTCGTCATGGACGTGGTCTACAACCACACCACCAGCAGCGGGCAGGCGAAGACGTCGGTGCTCGACAAGATCGTGCCCGGCTACTACCAGCGGCTCCTCGCCGACGGCTCCGTCGCCAACTCCACCTGCTGCTCCAACACCGCGCCGGAGAACGCGATGATGGGCAAGCTCGTCGTCGACTCGATCCTGACCTGGGCCAAGGAGTACAAGGTCGACGGCTTCCGCTTCGACCTGATGGGACACCACCCCAAGGCCAACATCCTGGCCGTCCGCAAGGCGCTCGACACCCTCACGCTCGAGAAGGACGGCGTCGACGGCAAGAAGATCATCCTCTACGGCGAGGGCTGGAACTTTGGTGAGGTCGCCGACGACGCCCGCTTCGTCCAGGCCACCCAGAAGAACATGGCGGGCACCGGCATCGCGACGTTCAGCGACCGAGCCCGAGATGCCGTACGCGGCGGCGGCCCGTTCGACGCCGACCCGGGTGTCCAGGGCTTCGCGAGCGGTCTCTACACCGACCCGAACTCCTCGGCCGCCAACGGCACCGAGGCGGAGCAGCGGGCGCGACTGCTGCACTACCAGGACCTGATCAAGGTCGGGCTCTCCGGCAACCTCGCCGGCTACTCGTTCACCGACACCGCCGGCAACCAGGTGAAGGGGTCGCAGGTCGACTACAACGGCTCACCGGCCGGCTACGCGGACGCGCCCGGAGACGCGCTCGCCTACGCCGACGCCCACGACAACGAGTCGCTCTTCGACGCGCTCACCTTCAAGCTGCCCGCCTCGACCAGCACCGCGGACCGCTCCCGGATGCAGGTGCTCGCCATGGCGACGGCTGCGCTCTCGCAGGGACCGGCGCTCTCCCAGGCCGGCACCGATCTGCTCCGCTCGAAGTCGCTGGACCGCAACTCCTACGACTCCGGCGACTGGTTCAACGCCATCCACTGGGACTGCGACGCCGGCAACGGCTTCGCTCGCGGGCTTCCGCCTGAGGCCGACAACAAGGACAAGTGGCCCTACGCCAAGCCGCTGCTGAAGTCGGTCCCTGTCCCGGGCTGCTCGGAGATCGACGGAGCTTCGGCCGCCTACCAGGACCTGCTGAGGATCCGCACGGACGAGCAGGCATTCCACCTGTCCACCACCGGCCAGGTCCAGGAGAAGCTCGGCTTCCCGCTTTCAGGGAAGGACGAGACGCCGGGTGTCATCACCATGCGCCTCGGTGACCTCGTGGTCGTCTTCAACGCGACCACGACGACGCAGCAGCAGACGGTGAAGGACGCCGAGGGCGCCGGCTACCGCTTGCACCCGACTCAGGCCGACGGCTCGGACGAGGTCGTGAAGTCGTCCTCGTTCGAAACTGGCTCGGGCACCTTCACGGTGCCCGCTCGGACGGTGGCAATCTTCAGCCGCTGATCCGGACTGGTCGAGAGACGTACGCGGCCCCGGCTCATCGAGCCGGGGCCTGCGGTCTCCTTGCCCAGAAAGCTCAGGATCAGGAAGGGCTGTTGCCGGCGATTGCGCCGACCACCACGAGCGTGATGACAACCAGGGCGGCGATGACCATGAGGCCGGCCGGGCTCCGGAAGTCGAACATGGGGATTCCT
>JALZDD010000097.1 GCA_030862715.1 Actinomycetota bacterium
GTCTGCCGGCTCGCCTCCGAGTGGGGCTACGACGGCCTCGAGATCGCCTGCTGGGGTGACCACCTCGACCCGTGGCAGGCCGCCGAGGACGACGCCTACGTGCAGGGAAAGCTCGACCTGCTGGAGAAGCACAATCTCAAGACCTGGGCGATCTCCAACCACCTGACCGGCCAGGCCATCTGCGACGACCCGATCGACGCTCGGCACCAGGCGATCCTCTCCGACCGGGTCTGGGGCGACGGAGATCCCGAGGGCGTACGGCAACGTGCGGCCGATGAGATGAAGATGACCGCCCGGAGCGCGCAACGTCTGGGCGTCAACACGGTCATCGGCTTCACCGGCTCGGCGATCTGGAAGTACGTCGCGATGTTCCCGCCGGCCACGGAGGAGATGGTCGCGGCCGGCTACCGCGACTTCGCCGATCGCTGGAACCCGATCCTGGACGTCTTCGACGAGTGCGGGGTGCGGTTCGCCCACGAGGTACACCCTTCCGAGATCGCCTATGACTACTGGTCGACGGTCGCGACGCTGGAGGCGATCGGCCACCGGGAGGCCTTCGGGCTCAACTGGGACCCCAGCCACATGGTGTGGCAGCAGGTCGACCCGGTCGGGTTCCTGTGGGACTTCCGCGACCGGATCTACCACGTGGACTGCAAGGACACGAAGATGCAGACCGGCAACGGCCGCAACGCCCGGCTCGGCTCCCACCTCTCCTGGGCCGACCCGCGCCGCGGCTGGGACTTCGTCTCCACCGGCCACGGCGACGTCCCGTGGGAGCGGTGCTTCCGGATGCTCAACTCCATCGGCTACGACGGCCCCATCTCGGTCGAGTGGGAGGACGCCGGCATGGACCGCCTCGTCGGTGCCCCCGAGGCGCTCGAGTTCGTCCGCCGGCTCGCCTTCGACGCCCCCGATGCCTCCTTCGATTCCGCTTTCAGCACCAACGACTGACTCGACCCCCGAGAGTTCGACAACCCCGAGAGGAAACCGCCATGTGTTACGGATTCGATGGTGAGGGCGCGCTGCGCCGCTCGCTGGAGGAGCGCGGCCTGAGCCGTCGCTCCATGTTCAAAGGTGCGCTGGGCGCCGTCGCCGGTGGTGCGGCGCTCGCGGCCGTGCCGGGTCTGCTCTCGCCGGCCGGTGCGGCCGTGGCGGCCAAGCGGGGCGGGTGCCGGGTGCCTCCGGGCCGGATCAGCATCCAGCTGTGGACCGTCCGCGACGCGCTGTGGGGCGACCCGGGCTTCGACGCGACGCTGACCTCGATCGCCGAGATGGGCTACCCGCGGGTGGAGCAGGCGCTGGGCTACTTCGACAAGACCGCGGCCGAGCTGCGCGCCTTCTACGACGACCTCGGCATCCGCGCGTCGTCCTCTCACGACGGCATCAGTGCGACCCCCGCCGATCTGCAGACCAAGCTCGAGAACGCCGCGACCCTCGGTCAGCGCTACATGGTGGTGCCCTACCTCGCCTCCAACTCGCTCTCGGACTGGCAGACCTGGGCGGAGCAGATGAACCTCGAGGCGGCGGCCGCGAAGCGCTACGGGATCGCCTACGGCTACCACAACCACGCCCACGAGTTCACGACCGATCTCGGCGGCGGTGTGACCCCGTGGGACATCCTCACCACCGAGCTGGACCCGGGGCTCGTGCACCTCGAGATCGACATCTACTGGGCCGTGACGGGCGGGGTCAACCAGGGCCTGTCCAACGACGACGCCGTCGACTTCGCGATCGACACCATCAAGTCGGGCCCGCAGCGGGTGCGGCAGTACCACGTCAAGGACCGCAACCCCACCACCGGCGACCATGTCGACCTCGGCACCGGCTTCATCGACTTCGCCAAGGTCTTCGCGGCCCACGAGGTCGAGGAGTACATCGTCGAGAACGACACCCCGGAGATCAGCCCGCTCCACACCGCGGATGTCGGCTACTCCTACCTGCGTGGCCTGCGCTACTGACGTACGCCTCTGACGTACGCCACACCTGACTCGGCAGCCGCCCCCGTCCCTCCCTCCGGGGCGGCTGCCGTCTCCCTCCAGACGCTCGGTGAACCCTCAGAGAAGTTGAGGTGTCGACCATCCCCCAAACGGTCGCGCGCCCCGTGTCGGGTTCCGCGAACCTTCGCGGAGGGTCATAGGCTGAAGCCCATGCCATCGCCCCGGGTATCGCTGATCACCGCTGTCTACAACCCGCCCGCCGATGCCTTCGAGGACACGATCGCGTCGGTTCTCGGCCAGACCCACGAGGACTGGGAGTGGGTCCTGAGCGACGACCGCTCGCCGGCGCCCTGGGTCCTGCCGCGACTGCGCGAGCTGGCCGCGAAGGAGCCGCGAGTACGCATCGTGGAGCGTGCCGAGAACGGCGGCATCGTGGCCGCCTCGAACTCGTCGCTGGCCGAGGCGACCGGCGAGCTGATCGCGCTGCTCGACCACGACGACGTACTCGAGCCGAACGCGCTGGAGAAGATGGTCCGCGCCTACGACCAGTTCGACGACCTCGACTACGCCTACAGCGACCAGGACCTGATGAGCGACGCGGGCGAGCTCCGCGACGCCTACTACAAGCCCGACTGGTCGCCGGAGCGGCTGCGCCACCACAACTACTGCACCCACTTCTCGGTCTTCCGCCGCTCCGTCGTGGAGGCTGTCGGCGGCTTCCAGGAGGGCTTCGACGGCTCCCAGGACCACGACCTCGTACTGCGGGTCAGCGAGCGCGCCCGGCTCATCGTCCACGTCCCCGGCGCGCTCTACCACTGGCGCCAGGTGCCGGGCTCCGCCGCAGCGGACAACCAGGCCAAGCCGTACGCCTGGGACGCCGGCGTACGTGCCGTCCAGGCACACCTCGACCGGCTCGGGATCCGGGCCACGGCCTCGCGGGGCGTCTCACCCGGGCTCTACCGCGTCGAGCGGGAGCCCGACCTGGACACCCCGGTCAGCGTGATCATCCCGACCATCGGCACCAGCGCGATCGTGTGGGGTGAGAAGCGCGCGATGGTCGTCGAGACCGTACGTTCCGTGGTCGCCTCCACCAAGCACCGCAACGTCGAGCTCGTGATCGTCTACGACACCCCGACCCCGGCTCCTGTGCTGGAGGCGCTGCGTGCGATCGAGGGTGCCGACATCAAGCTTGTGGAGTTCACCGAGAAGTTCAGCTTCAGCGCCAAGTGCAACGTCGGGGCCGCCCATGCGACCGGTGACGTCCTGGTCTTCCTCAACGACGACATGGAGGCCTACTCCGATGGCGTCATCGAGAACCTGATCGCGCCGCTGCGCGAGCCGGACGTCGGCATGACCGGCCCGAAGCTGCTCTTCGAGGACTACCGCATACAGCACGCCGGCCTGGTCTACGGCAGCGGCACCATCACCCACGCCTACTACCGCGCGCGCCCCGAGGAGCGGGGCAACCACGGCGAGCTGCACATGAACCGGGAGACCTCCGCGCTGACCGGCGCCTGCGTCGCGATGCGCCGCGAGGTCTTCTTCGACGCGGGCGGCTTCAGCGAACGGCTGCCGATCAACTACAACGACGTCGACCTGTGCCTCAAGGTCCGTCGCTCATTGGGCCTGCGCCTGGTCTGGCTCCACGACGTCACCCTCTTCCACTTCGAGTCCGTCAGCCGCGACAACGCGGTCCACGACTGGGAGAAGGACTTCATCAACAACCGCTGGGGCAACTACCTGCACGTACGCGAGGCCTACTCCAACGGAGTCCGCTGACCCGGCGCGTCTGTCCCGCCAGTAGTCGCCGAGTCGGCGCAAACTGACCGAAAATCTCGCCGAGACGGCGCGTTATGACGAGCCGACTCGGCTGAGATCTTGGTCAGGATGAGCCGACTCGGCATCGGATCTTGGGACAGTTGCGCCGAGTCGGCGGGCGCTCAGCCCTGGGCAGCGCGACGGAGGCGGCGGACGACTCGTCGGCCGAAGTTCCGGACCGGGTGGCGGGTGGCGTACGTCAGGTCGGCCTCGAGGCCGGCGACCTTGCCGCGCAGCCGCTCGATGCGCTCGCGGCGGCGCCGGTTGACCTCGCGGGCCTCGCGCAACTGCTTGGACAGGGTGCCGACCCGGGCCTGGGCGGAGTTGGCGGAGGCCTGGATGCCGAGGATGTGGTCGCGGGTGGCCAGCCGGGAGCGGGTGATCTCCTCGAACTTCTGGGTGTGGACGTCGCGGAGCCGGACCTCGTCGGCCGGGGCGGCCTGGACGAGCTCGGGCGCGGTCGGCGCCGATTCGCCGTCGGCGAGCGGCCGGGCGGACAGCTGGAACTGGTAGACCAGCGCGTCGGGCTGCTGGCGTACCCACTCCACGGCCACGTCGGGAAGCAAGCCCGGGTCGACCGAGACCTCGACGTTGAGCGGGTCGGCCGTGGTGCCGCGCAGGTCCTCGATCGCGTAGCCCGCCTCGGTGAAGAGCTGCAGCAGCCCCTCGCGTGAGTAGAACTTGATGTGGGTGCGGTCCAGGAGGCCGGTGTCGGTGGTCTGCCAGCGGCCTTGGAGCAGGGCGAGGCGGACCGAGCCGTGGGTGACGTTGGGGATCGAGATGACCACCCGGCCGCCGGGGGCGAGCAGGTCACGGGCCTGCTCGAGCGCGGCGCGCGGGTCGACGAGGTGCTCGAGGACGTCGGCGAAGATCACGACGTCGAAGGAGCCGGGCTTGACGATCTCGGTCAGCGGGGTCGCGTCGAGGTCGGCGACGACCACTCTCTCCAGGACCTTCTCGGCCAGGCTCGCCGCCTCGGGGTCGATCTCGATGCCGGTGACGGTGCAGCCGCGCTCGGTGAGGATCCGGCCGATCTCACCGGTCCAGCAGCCGACATCGAGGACCCGCTTCCCGCCGCCCGCCGATGCGGCGGACTCAGCCAGGTCGAGGACCTGCACATGGCTGGTGTTGCGGTGATCGAGGTCGATCTCGACGGCGTAGTGCGACATGCGACGAGGGTAGCGACCTTTGGTGGCGCCGCGCGGCTTCGGCACGGGTGATTTACCGGCTGTTTCGACGCTTCGGCGACGTACAGGGAAATGGTCTGTTACACAGTGGAAACAGACGCTTCGGGGTGTCGAAACGTCCCCGGGTGAAGGTGGCGGCGAAGATGACAGGATCAAGGACCTCTGG
>JALZDD010000116.1 GCA_030862715.1 Actinomycetota bacterium
GCGAGGCGGGCTGGCGCGAGCCGACGCCGGCCGCGGGCTGGGACGTTGCCGCCCAGATCGCCCACCTGGCCTGGACCGACGAGGCCGCGCTCGCCGCGACCGAGTGGGTGGCGGGTGACGCGACCGCCTGGGACGAGCTGGTCACCGAGGCACTCAAGAACCCCGAGGGCTACGTCGACGAGGCCGCGCTGGCGATGGCCACGATGCCGGCGACGGACCTGTTGGAACACTGGGACGGCGTACGCGGCGAGCTCGCCGGGGCGCTCGCGGACGTCCCGGAGGGGAAGAAGCTGCCCTGGTTCGGGCCGCCGATGTCCCCGGCCTCGATGGCGACCGCACGGTTCATGGAGACGTGGGCCCACGGGCTAGATGTGCGTGAGGCGCTCGGTCTGACCTACGAGCCCAGCGACCGCATCAAGCACGTCTGTCACCTCGGCACCCGCACCCGCGACTTCTCCTACGGCGTCCACGACCTGACCCCGCCGAGCGACCCGTTCAGGGTTTCGCTCACCGCGCCGTCCGGCGAGGTCTGGGAGTGGGGGCCTGAGGATGCGGCGCAGAGCGTCCGGGGCCCGGCGTACGACTTCGCGCGCCTCGTCACCCAGCGCATCCATCGCGACGACACCGCGTTGGAGGCCACCGGGGACGACGCCGAGAAGTGGCTGAGCATCGCCCAGGCCTTCGCCGGACCTGCTGGCTCCGGGCGGGCCCCGGAAGGGGACGCGCGATGATCACCATCGGCAATTGCTCCGGCTTCTACGGAGACCGGTTCTCGGCGATGCGCGACATGCTCGAGGGCGGTCGGCTCGACGTGCTCACCGGCGACTACCTCGCCGAGCTCACCATGCTCATCCTCGGCAAGGACGCCCTGAAGGACCCGACGACGGGCTACGCCAAGACCTTCCTCCGGCAGGTCGCCGACAGCCTCGACCTCGCCCTGCAGCGAGACGTCAAGATCGTCGCCAACGCCGGCGGGCTCAACCCCGCCGGCCTCGCCCAGGCGATCGAGGCGCTCGGCACCCGGGCGAAGGTCGCGTACGTCGACGGCGACGACCTCCGCGGCCGTCTCGACTCCCATCCCGACGCACTGACCGCCAACGCCTATCTCGGCGCCTTCGGGATCGCGCACGCGCTCGAGTCAGGCGCCGACATCGTCGTCACCGGCAGGGTGACCGACGCGTCGGTCGTCGTCGGACCGGCGATCGCCCACCACGGCTGGAAGCGCGACTCCTACGACGAACTCGCCGGCGCGGTGGTCGCCGGGCACGTGATCGAGTGCGGCACCCAGGCCACCGGCGGCAACTTCTCCGGGTTCCTGACCATGTCGCCGCAGGCTCGGGCGCGGCCGCTGGGCTTTCCGGTCGCCGAGATCGCCGTGGACGGCTCCTCGATCATCACCAAGCAGGACGAGACCGGCGGCACCGTCACAGTCGACACGGTCACCGCGCAACTGCTCTACGAGATCCAGGGTCCGCTCTACCTCGGCCCCGACGTGACCACCGACCTCACCTCGATCCGGCTACAGGAGGTCGGGATCGACCGGGTCGCCATCACGGGAGTGACCGGCACGCCGCCGCCGGCGACCCTCAAGGTCGCGGTCAACTCGCTCGGGGGCTACCGCAACTCGACCGAGTTCGTGCTCACCGGGCTCGACATCGACGCCAAGGCCGCCTGGCTGCGTGATCAGCTCGACGCCGAGCTCCCGATCGGACCGGACTACACCTGGTCGACCTACCGCGTCCCCGCGCCCGACTCGCCGACCGAGGAGGGAGCCGCCTGCATCCTGCGGCTCTCTGCGCGGGCGGCGGACGCCGACGCGGTCGGCCGTGCGCTGACGGCACCTGCCATCGAGCTGGCGCTCGCCTCCTACCCGGGCTTCCACGTCACCGCGCCCCCGGGACGGCCGTCTCCGTTCGGAATCTACAAGGCTGCGTACGTCCGGCGCGACCGCGCCCCGGAGACCGTCCACCTCCCCGACGGTTCGACCTACGAGGTCCCTGCTCCCTTGGCCTACGCCGAGCCGTCGCCGCCGCGCCCGCAGACGTTCGCGTCCCCGGCATTCGGCGTGCCAGTCGGTTCGCTCCGTTCTGTGCCGCTCGGTGATCTGGTCTATGCGCGCTCGGGGGACAAGGGCGGCGACGCGAACCTTGGGCTCTGGGTACCGCAGGGACGACCGGTCGCTGCCGTTGAGTGGCTGCTGCGCACCGTGAATCAGGCGTGGGTGCGGAAGCTGTTGCCTGAGGCCGAGGAGCTGACCATCGACATCACGCCGCTGCCTCACCTGCGTGGCGTCAACATCGTGATCCATGACCTTCTGGGCGAAGGCGTGGCGGCGTCGACCCGGTTCGACCCGCAGGCGAAGGGGCTGGGCGAGTGGGCACGAAGCCGATTTGTAGACATTCCGGAGGGGCTTCTGTGAGCAACGACCTCTTCCAATTGGGCGCCGAGTTCGCCCGCCGCGAGGTCTTCCCTGACCTACAGGTATGGGAGGACAACCAGGAGATCCCGCGGGAGGTCCACAAGGCGGCCGCCAAGCAGGGTCTGCTCGGGATCGGGTTCCCCGAGGAGGTCGGCGGCGAGGGCGGCGGACTGGCGGACACCGTCGCGGTCACCGAGGGGATGATGTCCGAGGGCGCCTCCTCGGGCCTGCTCGCGGGCCTGTTCACCCACGGGATCGCGCTGCCGCACATCGCCCACCACGGCTCGCCCCACCTCATCGACACCTACGTGAAGCCGACGCTGGCCGGGGAGAAGATCGGCAGCCTCGCCATCACCGAGCCCGACGGCGGCTCCGACGTCTCCCACCTGCGCACCACGGCGGTCCGCGACGGCGACGAGTTCGTGGTCAACGGCGCCAAGACGTTCATCACCAGCGGCGTACGCGCCGACTTCGTCACCACCGCGGTCCGCACCGGTGGTCCGGGTGCCGGCGGCATCAGCCTGCTCGTGATCGACAAGGAGGTCTCGACAGGCTCGACCACCGGTGGCTTCACGGTCACCCGCAAGCTGGCCAAGATGGGCTGGCACTGCTCCGACACCGCGGAGCTCGCCTTCGAGGACGTACGCGTTCCTGCCGCCAACCTCGTCGGCGACGAGAACGCCGGCTTCATCTACATCGCCGAGGCGTTCGTGACCGAGCGGATCGCGCTGGCCGTGCAGGGCTACGGCACCGCCGCCCGCTGCCTGGCGCTCACCGCCGACTTCTGCCGCCAGCGCGAGACGTTCGGCGAGCCCCTGATCAAGCGTCAGGTCGTGCGCCACAAGCTGGTCGAGATGCACCGGCAGGTCGAGGTCGCCAAGGCCTACACCCACGCCGTGGTCGCGCGCTACGACCGCGAAGGGTCGACCCAGGCCACGATCGCCGAGGCGGCGCTTGCCAAGC
>JALZDD010000130.1 GCA_030862715.1 Actinomycetota bacterium
CGCAGGTAGCGCCCGTCGACGTGCTGGAAGACGTCGTAGGCCACGTTGCGGTGCTCGACCTCCTCGGCGCCGTGCCAGCGCAGCAGGTCGAGCATCGTCTCGTCGGCACCGGCCTCGTCGAGCGCGGGCGAGTTGAGCACCCAGTTGCCGAGCACGGCGGTGAGGTGCTCGAGACCGGCGATGATCGCGGCGCGCTCGATCAGCCACTCCTCCTTGGCCCGACCGGTCAGGTCGCGGTCGCCCAGGATCTTGCGGAACAGCGCCTCGATCTCGGCCGCGAACGGGCGCACGTCGAGCCCGTTGTCGGTGAAGTAGTCCTGCACCTCCTGGTGGGCGGCGGCGTGCACGCCCTCCTGGCCGATGAAGCCGATCACGTCCTCGCGCAGCTGGTCGTCCTCGATCAGCGGCAGGATCTCGGAGAACACCTTGACGAACCACCGCTCGCCCTCCGGCAGCAGCAGGTGCAGCACGTTGACGTAGTGGGAGGCGAAGACCTCGCCCGGGATCCACACCAGCGGCAGCTTGCTCCAGTCGAACTTCACGTTCCTCGGGTGGAGGGCCACCTTGGCCGGCTCGTGCCCGCGCTTGCTCTCCTTGCTGGGCTTACCAATGGCCTTACTCATCGCACACCCTCCTTCTCGATGAAGGCCGCGATCTCGCCCGCGACCAACTCTGGATCCGCGGCCACCACCCAGTGGCCGCCGTCGATGACCTGGGTGACCAGCGACGTCGCGTACGTCCGGGGCGCCTCGGTCTGCAGCGGCACCGTCACGTAGGCGTCGTCGCGCGGGGCGATCACCAGCACCGGCACGTCGGTCGGTCGCGGATCCGGGCGGAGCAGCTTGCCGAGGAAGTTGGCCCGGTAGAGCTCAACTCCGTTGACCTGGTCCTTCGTCGGCCGCTCCTCGCCACCGACGAACTTGGCGAGCAGCCCCGAGCGCACCATCGCCTCGGGCAGCAGCGGCAGCTGGAAGGCGAAGACATACCAGGAGTGGGCCAGCTGCCGCAGCGAGCTCCTGGGGTGCGCCCGCTCGCGCAGCCACGTCGCCGCCATCCCGAGGTCGGGTCCCGAGATCGAGACGTACGTCGCGATCCGGCTGCTCAGGGCCGGATCGGTCACCGATTCCCAGGTCTGGATCGAGCCCCAGTCGTGCGCCGCGACGTGCACCGGCGCGTCGGGCGAGACGGCGTCGATGACCGCCTTGAAGTCCGCGGAGAGCTGCGCCAGCCGGTAGCCGGCGGTCGAGTCCGGAACCCCCGACTTCCCCGTGCCGCGTACGTCATAGGCGACGACGTGGAAGCGCTCGGCAAGCACCTCCGCGACCCCGTCCCAGACGGAGTGGTTGTCGGGGTAGCCGTGGACGAGCACCACGGTCTCGGCATCGGCCGGCCCCTGCTCGTAGACAGCGAGCGTCAGTCCGTCGGTCGTCTCGACCTGCCGTGTGGTCACGTGTCCTCCTTGATCGGGCGCCTCATCGACAGTTTAATGAGACACCGTGTCCGCATACAATAGCAAGCACCGATCTCAGAGACCCGGATAGAACAGAACGACCCGCCGCGGACAAGATCTGCGGCGGGTCGTTGAAAGGCGGTGACTACGAGGCGCTGTGGGAGTCGGCCAGGCGCGACTCCTCGGCGGCTTGCTCCTCGAGCTCCTTGCGGCGGCGTTCGACCTGCAGAGCGACCTCGGCAGGGTCGTCGATGAGAGCGGCCATGCCGCCTGGGACACGTTCGAGCGCCTCCCGGGCGAAGATCTGCTGCATGGTGGTGGTGCGCTCCGAGCGGTCCTTGCCGATGAACGACATCATCCAGTGCAGCGTCGCGGTGAGCCGGTTGCGGAACCCGGTCATGTAGGCCAGGTGGACGACCAGCCAGCCGAACCAGGCGAGGATGCCGGTCAGCTTGAAGCTGCCCATCATCAGGACCGCGTTGAAGCGGGAGATGGTGGCCATCGAGCCCTTGTCGAAGTATTTGAAGTTGCCGGGCTCCGGCTTGTTCTTCAGGCGGGCCTTGATCGTCTTGGCCGAGTGCTTGCCGCCCTGGATCGCGACCTGCGCGACACCGGGAAGGTGGTCGAGGCTGATCATGTCGCCGACCACGAAGATCTCGGGGTGGCCCGGCAAGGTCAGGTCGGGGTTGACGGCGATCCGACCTGCGCGGTCGAGCTCGGCACCGGTCTGCTTCGAGAGCGTCTTGCCGAGCTCAGAGGCCTGGACGCCGGCGGCCCAGATCTTCGCGATCGAGCCGATCCGCTCGGTCCTGCCGTCCTTGAACTTCATCTCGATGCCGAACTCGTCGACGTGAGTGACCATCGCACCGAGGACGACCTCGACACCGGCCTTCTCCAGCGCCTTCTCCGCCTTGGCACCGAGCTTCTCCCCGAACGGCGGCAGCACCTGCGGGGCCGCGTCGACGAGCACGACTCGCGCCTTCTCCGAGGAGATGTGGGTGAAGTCGTTCTTCAGCACCCGGTTGGACAGCTCAGCGATCTGGCCGGCCATCTCCACACCGGTCGGGCCGGCGCCGACGACGACGAAGGTGAGCAGGTCGCCGATCGGCTCGCCGCGCGAGGCGGTCAGCTCGGCGATCTCGAAGGCACCGAAGATGCGCCCGCGCAGCTCGAGCGCGTCGTCGATCGACTTCATGCCGGGAGCGAACTCGGCGAAGTGGTCGTTGCCGAAGTAGGACTGTCCGGCACCGGCGGCGACGATCAGCGAGTCGTACTCGACGTTGATCTCCTGGTTGAGCATCTGCGCCGTGACCTTCTTGGCCTCGGTGTCGATGTCAGTCACCTCGCCGAGCAGCACCGTGGCGTTCTTCTGCCGGTGCAGGATGTCTCGGGTCGGCGGGGCGATCTCGCCCTGCGAGAGGATTCCGGTCGCCACCTGGTAGAGCAGCGGCTGGAACAGGTGATGGGTCGTCTTCGCGATCAAGGTCACCTCGACGTCGTCGCGGCCCTTGAACGCCTTCGCGGAGAAAAGACCCCCGAAGCCGGAACCGATGATGACGACCCGGTGCTTTGCCTGGTCCGCTGACATTGACTAATCCCCTACCTCAAACGAGA
>JALZDD010000151.1 GCA_030862715.1 Actinomycetota bacterium
ACGCGTTACGGTTGAGCATGGCTCGACGCAAGGACCAGGCCGCTCGGCGCGAACATCTGACCGCGGCAACACTCACCGTGATCGCGGCCCACGGCTTGGCCGGCGCCACGATGAAGAACATCGCCGCCGAGGCCGGGATCTCACCGCGCCTGATCGCCTACTACTACCCCGAGCTCGACGGCCTCATCGAGGCCGCCCACCAGGCCGCGACCGACCGCTACTACTGGTCCCGGCAGCGCGCGATCGAGGGCGACCTGTCCCCCGCCGAGAAGCTCGGACGCCTGATGTACTCGGGTCTTCCCCGAGGTGAGGACCTCCTCCTGAGCCAGGTCCTCGACGAGATCTCGGTCAACGCGAGCCGCAGCCCGATGCACGCGACCCTGATGACGCTGCTCTTCGACCGCGAGGTCTCTCTCTACACCGCCGTCCTCGAGGTCGGCCGCGCCACCGGCGTCTTCACACCGACCGACTCGGCCGAGGCGATCGCCCGCAACTTCGTCGCCCTCGAGGACGCCTTCGGCCTCCACCTGCTCGCCCACAACTCGTCGCTGACCCTGGAGCGCGCCGAGCAGCAGCTGGCCAGCTACGCCCACTCCGCCCTCGGCGTCCGGGTCACCCCGATCGACCCTGGCTTGCCCAGGGACGCAAAGAATCCGCGCGTTCGACCCTGACCACACGACCGCCTGCACCACAGCCCAATGAAGCGATCAGGTTGCCGCGACCTGAGCGGACGGCGGCCTACGTGACAACGCCTCGATGCCCCAGCAGGCGAGGCAGCCCAGAATCGGAATGGCCATGACTGAGGCGCCCATGATGAGGTCGGTGCTCAGGGACTGAGGTGGCAGCGAGGTATCCAGCCTCGACCGCCCGACCAGCCACCCAACCGCGAGACCGGCCGGGACCAGGAGGCCGACCAGCCACAGGGAGCCTCGACGTCGCGCGACGCCCCACGCCGCCACCGGACAGACCACCGAGATCACGAACAGAGCGCGGTTCAGCACCAGCCACCAGTCGCTCATCACCAGGTCGACCGAACCGCGCGTCAGCATGAAGAGGACGACCAGCAGGAACACCTGGCTCAGCCAGGGCGGAAGCAGCAGAAGCGGCGCGGTGAGACGGCGCACGAGGGTGCGTCCGCGCCAGATCAGCACCGCTGCGTACGTCAGGATGACCAGCGTGATCGATACTCCCTGGACCGCGAACATCTCGGGATAGTCGACCTCCCAGCGGAGCCGGTCCATGATCACCGAGCGCACGAGCTCGGCACCCACGACGATCGCCGCTGCCACGACCGAGAGCCCGACCCGATCCCCCTGCCCCGCAGTCGCTGTCATGTCTTGCAGTATCGCCGCTCCCACCTGCGATGAGGTCGGTACTGGCGGAAACGGCGGTCAGTCCTCGGAATGGGCTCCGATGACGACCGGGCGGCCGGCGACGTACCCGGCGAAGATCTGGACGAGCGCGAGCCCCAGGAGGAGGGCGATCGGGACCGACCACGCCCCGGTGGACTCGCGCACCAGGCCGACGACGAACGGGCCGGCGGCCGCGAGCAGATAGCCGATGCTCTGTGCCATCGAGGACAGCGCGGTGGTGCCGGCGGTCGTCGCGGTGCGGATGCTGAACAGGGTCAGGGCCACCGGGAAGACCGCGCCGCCCATGCCGACGAGCACCGCCCAGACCCAGGCGCCCGCGACGGGAGCGAGCCAGAGCCCGGCGAACCCGATCGCCAGCAGAGCGGTCAGGACCGCGATCAGGTGGCCCTGCGTGGTTGCCCGGATGGCGAGCGTCGGTGCCAGGAAGAACACGGGTACGCCGACCAGGATGCTCACCGCGAGCAGCAGCCCCGCCGTCGCGTGGCTGAAGCCGGCGTCGGCGTAGATGCTCGGCAGCCAGCTCATCACGACGTACGCGAACAGCGACTGGGTGCCGAAGACGACGGTCACGGCCCACGCCACCGGCTCACGCCACAGCGACACCCGGGCGCCACCGTCTCGGCGCAGGCCGCGGTCGCGCAGGTGCGGGACCCATGCCAGCAGGGCCAGGGCCGCGAGCAGACCCCAGACGCCGAGGCCGATCCGCCAGCTTCCGGCCGTCTGGGCGATCGGCACCGTGATCCCGGCTGCGATCGCCGCGCCCAGCGACATCACCGCGCTGTAGGCACCGGTGACCGCGCCGACCCGGTTCGGGAAGCCCTCCTTGACCACGGCGGGAAGCAGCACGTTGGCGAGCGCGATGCCGGCACAAGCGACGAACGTGCCGGTGAGCAGCAGCCAGGGGTCACCGATCACCCGGACCAGCAGCCCGGCCACCAGCAGGCCGAGCGCGACGCCGATGCCGCGATGCACGCCGAGCCGGCGCGCGAGCGTCATGCCCGTCGCGCCGACGACGGCAAAGCACAGCACCGGCAGCGAGGTCAGGAAGGCCCGGGTGCCGGCCGAGAGACCATCGAGACCGTCGAGCAGGGCACCGAGGGACGTGATGCCCCCGCGCAAGTTGGCCGCGACCAGCACGACCGCGACCAGCAGCCACACCGTCGACCGAACGGCTCTGTTCGACGGCGGAGAATCGGGGCGGGACTGGATGCGGGAGTTCACGCCCTCTAGAATGCCAGACATCGGATGATTGGATGAAAGGACGGCACGTGCCGCTCTCCACCACCACGCCTCGCTCCCTGGTCGACCAGGCGATCGACGGCATGCGCGCTCTGCTTGCCGACGGCGAGTGGTCCGTCGGCGCCCGCATCCCGCCCGAGCCCGAGCTCGCCGCGGCGCTGGGCGTCAGCCGCAACACGGTCCGCGAGGCCGTGAGAGCGCTGGCCCACACCGGCGTGCTGGAGGTGCGACGCGGGGACGGGACGTACGTCGCCGCCTCCAACGAGGTGGCGGCGATGATGCGGCGCCAGGTTCGCCGGGTCGACCTGGCGCACGTCCTCGAGGTCCGCCACGCGATCGAGACCCGCGCCGCGGCACTGGCCGCCGAGCGTCGTACCGAGGACGACCTACGAGCCCTGACCGCGATCATGGAACGGCGCGCAGCCGCCGTCGCGGCCGGGGACGCCGGCGCCTTCGCCGAGGCCGACGCGGAGTTCCACCTCGGCGTGGTCACCGCGACCCACAACCCGCTCCTCATCGAGCTCTACGCAGGCTTCGAGGACACCCTGCGCGCGACCATCCACCTCGCCGACGAGACGGCCGAGATCGCCGACGAGCACGTCGCCGTCTTCGACGCCATCCGCGCCCAGGACGCCGATGCCGCCGCGGCCGCCGTCACCGGCCTCCTCCACACGCTCGCCCGCTGACGCCCGAACTAAGTCGGCGCTAGTCGGCTGTTTCAATCAGGCCAGCTCCTGGTCAACCTGGGGAGGCCTGTCCGAACCACGTTCGGATAGACCTCCCCAGGTTCAATCTGAACAAGGTCCCATGACACACGATCTACCGAATGCGGGGTACGTGCCTCAGAACTCACCTGGATGCCCGAGATGAACCTGATCTGACGACAAACGTCGGCGTCACGAGGGAGAGGCGCCCTACGATCGCCGCATGATCGAGTTCGTCAAGCTGATCGTCGACGTGGTCCTCAAGGCCGTTCCGGGCATCGTGAGCAGGAACGAACGCGACAAGGCGGCCTATCTCGGGGCGGATCTGTTTCTCCTCTACGTACAGATCAATGACGTGCTCGTGAGGGCCGAGCAGATCGTCACCCAGATGGAGCGCTATGACCAGGCTTCGGACTTGGAGCTCGCTACGGCGCGCGGGGCGCTGCTCGGGCTGGTGCCGCGCCAGATCGCCGACATCCGGGTGATCACCGAGCGTCTCCAGGATCTGGACTGGGAGCTCAAGGTGCTCGGCGGCCAGTCCCACCTCGCCCTCGACTTCCTCCTCGGCATCAAGAGCTCCGCGTTGGACGTGCTCTCGCACGCGCTGACTCTCGACCAGCTTCCGCTCGGAACGACGAGCGTCGAGGTCGACGACGAAGGAGTCCGGTGGCCGGACATCCGGCCGACGTTCTACGCGCGACAGAAGGTGGTCGACAACCTCTACGACGAGCTCGGCCGGGAGAACCCCACCCGAGACGACGAGGTACGCCGCATCCGGGCCTATCTCGACAACCGGCAGCCGCGGGAGGAGATGCGGGCGATCCGGGAGAACCTGGAGACACTGCGCGAGGCGATCGCGGCCAACTTCACCATCCAGGACATCCTGATCCGGGCCGGCGACCCACGTCTCGGCCGCAGGCGCCGGCTCCGTTAACGAACCGGGAGGTCGACCCGGATGAACTTCGGCCGGTACAGGAGCGGGTTGCGCAGGACCGCACCGAGTCGGTGCTGTTGCGGCTGTAGGAGACGATCACCGAGCCGGGCTGCTCGAGGATGTCGGGATGGGCCAGGGGCATGTAGGCGTACCAACGCCCGTCGCGCTCGAAGACGCTCAGCGTCTGGGAGACCCCGTCGGTCACGGGGATCAGCGCGCTCGACGAGCCGGGGCGCTTGTTCCAGCCGCTGCCGTCCCAGTACGTCCAGCGGTCGGGGTCGGCGACATGGTCCGGAGCGACGCGGGCTACGTCCAGGGCGAAGCCGGTGCCGAGCGGCGGGTCGGGCTCGCGGGCGGTGCCGTAGAGGTAGAGCCATTCCCCCGACACCACCGCCGCGGCGCCCCACATCGGCCGGCGCGTGTCGGCGTCGTCGGAGTCGGTCGTACGCACCCGCTGCGCAGCCACCATGACGAGCGCATATCCGGGCTTGTCGAGCGTGGCCACCGACATCGGCCAGTAGCCCACGCCGTCGTCTCGGTCGGGGATGATGGCGCCGCCGGACTCCGGGAGGACGACCTGCAGGCAGTCGGGTTCGACGAGCAGCATCGAGTTGCGTACGAAGCCGGCGCCGGAGAACTTCTTGTCCCGCAGGGTGTCACCGAACATCCAGATGCTCCGCCCATCACTCAGATGGGCGCTCACCCCGACGTCGCCGCCTTGGAGGGCCGGCTCGGCGCGGAGCCTGGTGATCCGGTTGAGGTCGTCGACGTCCTCGACGGGGCCCGCGGGGACGCACTGGGTCTTCGAGGCGAGGCTGGCCAGCGGCCGTGGCACGGCTTCGCGCTCCAGCAGGTCTGCCGCCTCGGTCCGGTCGTCGACCGCTCCGGCCGAGAACGGACGCCCCGGGACCGCGCACGGAGCCCGGTGACGATCCAGCCCAGGGCGATCAGCACGAAGACAGCGCAGAGCACCACCTCACGGCGACTGCCTGGTCGCACCGCTCACCACCGTCCTCGGTCACCGCGTCGCGCGGTTCACGAGGCCACGTAAGCAGTGCGACCGGGTAGGCCTAGTTGGGGGTGGCGCGCCAGCGCTGCGACGCCGCCGCGGTGTCGGTCTGCTGCACGACCAGCCCGTTGGTGCCGGCCGCCAGGCTGAGACCGCTGTGCTTCGCCGAGACCTTCAGCGCCGCGCCGTCGGTCGCGATCACCCACCGTTGGTTGGGCGTGCCGGTGCAGGTGTACTCCACGACCGGGTCGCCGCTCGTCTTCGAGCTGTAGGCGACGTCGGCGCACAGACCGGTGCCGGCGTTCTTCAGCTGGTAGCTGCCGTCGTCCTCGTTCCGGGTGACCACCCACTTCTGCGACGCCGCCGGTCCGACGGCCGACGTGGTCAGCTGGCCGTTGCTGGCGGCACCGGCGGCGTCGAGCGCGAGCCCGGAGGCGACGTTGCCGAGCGAGTACTGGCCGTCCGCCAGCGCCGGAGGAACGATCTCCTCGTTGCCGACCGTCATCGCGAACACGTGCACCGCGGCGTTGGAGGGCAAGGTGACCGCGGCGATCTCCTTGGCTGGGTCGGCGCGCAGGGTCTTGGTGAACAGGCGGTAGGAGACGGTGGGGTACGCCGGCCCGCTCGGCGTGTTCTTCCCCAGCGTGGTCACAGCGACCTTGGCGCCGTAGCTGTCGGTGGCCGCGCAGCACCAGTTGGGGAAGCCGAGCGTCCCGGTGCTCGAGGTGCCGTCGGTGTAGTGCACGGTCGCCTTCTCGGCTGCCGAGAGACTGGTGCCCGTCCCCAGGAAGGCCAACGCGTTGCCCCGGCCGCTGATCCGGATGGTCTCGCCGCCGGAGGCCACGTTGTCCTTGGTGCCCGGCGCCGAGTCCGGCCAGGTGAAGTCGAACCCGTTCGCGCTCACCGTCGCACCGGGCGTGACGCCCTTCTCGGCGAGCTTGCCGGCGAGGAAGCTGCTGCCTCCGCCGTCGATGTCGCCCGGTCCGGGATCCTCGGCCCTGGTGACGCCCACGTTGTTGAACGCCGAGGCCAGGTCCGGGTGAGCGACGGTCGTCGTGGCCGAGTCCGTCACGGCGTACCTCCGGTCGTGGGTCACGTAGGTCGCGGTCGCGTCGATCTTGACCCGGCCGGGTGAGGCGTCCGCCGGTGGCGTGACGCTGAACGTCGCGGTGCGGGAGGCACCCGGCGCGAGGGACCCCGACACTGCAGCACCCGGGCGTACGTCCCAGCCCTCGGGCGCGGCGGCCGTGATCGAGTCGAGCTGGACGCGGGATCCGGTGTCGTTGGTGAAGGTGGCGCTGACCTCCGAGGCCTCACCGGCGACCGCGATCGCGGAGGTGGCGGCGTCCAGGGTCACGTTGCGGTCGGCCGGGTGGCCACCACCGACCGCGGAGGACCCGTTCAGCGCGACCACGGCCGTGGCGGAGGTGGCCAGCTTCCCGGTCTTCACGTGGGTGATGCCGGTCGCGGCGTCGTGGAACCATCCGGTCGCCGCCTGCTCGAGCTCCGCCTTCGAGGCCCGCTGGGGAAGCTCCTCGCCGGACAGCTCGACGCTGCCCGGTTCGGCATCGGCGTGGACGCTGAGCCCGTACTCGCGCGAGGTGGGCTTGCCGGCGTACGAACCGTCGACCTCGCCCAGCCGCACCACGACCCGGCCGCGACCCTGCTCGGGGGCGTCGACCTCGAACTCCTGGGTGGCGGACTCGCCCGAGGCGTGCGCCTGGCTGCGTCCGTCGTCCTCGTAGTTCACGAACGACGAGTCACCCTTCGGATAGATGTCCAGGTCGAGGCGGCCGGACTTCTTACCCTGCTGCCAGTCGAGCGTGCCCTCGGGGAACTGCGGCACGACCGCGCCGGCGCGTACGAAGAGCGGCAGCGTGTCCAGCGGAGCCTTGTAGCCGTCGATCGTGGTCGGTCCCTGGTGGATCCGGCCGCTCCAGTAGTCGACCCAGGTGCCTTCGGGGAGGTAGATCCCGTCGCGGGTCGTGGCGTCCTCGTAGACCGGGGCGACCAGGAAGTCGTCACCGGCGAGGAACTCGTACTTCACCGCGTCGCCCCAGGTCTTCGGGTCCCCGGGGTAGTTGAGGTAGAGCGGCTTGACCGCTCCCACGCCGTTGCGGTTGGCCCGCATCGTGTGCGTGTAGAAGTAGGGAAGCAGCCGCTCGTGCAGGCTCAGGTACTTCCGGTTGATCGAGGTGTA
>JALZDD010000153.1 GCA_030862715.1 Actinomycetota bacterium
CACGACCACTTCGGCTCCCGTCCCGACATCATCATGACCGCCAAGGGCCTGGCCTCCGGGTTCCCGCTGTCCGCGATCGCGGCGAGCGAGGCGCTGATGTCGAAGGCCTGGCCCGGCTCGCAGGGCGGCACCTACGGCGCCAACGCCGTCGCCTGCGCCGCGGCCCTGGCGACCCTCGACGTCATCGAGGAGGAGGGCCTGGTGAAGAACGCCGCCGAGCGCGGCGCCGAGCTCCGCTCCGCCCTGGAGCAGGTCGCGAGCAAGCACGAGGCGATCACCGACGTACGCGGCCTCGGGCTCATGCTCGGCAACGAGTTCCGCACCCCCGACGGCGAGCCCGACGGCGCCACCGCCGCCGCGGCCCAGCAGGAGGCTGCCAGGCGCGGCCTGCTGCTGCTCACCTGCGGCGCCTGGGGCCAGGTCGTGCGGTTCATCCCCGCCCTCGTCGTCGACTCCGCGGCCATCGACGAGGCTGCCGGCCTCTGGGCGCAGTCCGTCGACGCCGTCCTCGGCTGACCGCACGGATCACGGAGATGACGTACGACCTCGAGCGACTGCTCCGCTGGGAGCAGGCCGGCGCGACCTGGGAGGCGATCTGGCCGCGCGCCGGTGAGGTGACCATCGTGCTGTGCACCTGCGACAGCGGTGAGGAGGTCGACCGCTACACCTCGGCAGCGCCAGACCTCCTCGAGCACGTGCGGACCCAGGGCAGCACCGAGCCGTGATAACCGGTTGCCCCCGGCGTACGCGCTCTCGAATGATGGGCGGATGACCCCGACCGAGGTGTGGCCGCTCTTCGGCCTGGTGGTCCGGACCCCGCGCCTGGAGCTGCGGCTGCCGACCGACGTCGAGCTCGCGCAGTTGGCGCAGGTCGCCGCCGAGGGCGTGCACGAGCCGACGCAGCGGCCGTTCCTGACCCCGTGGGCCGAGCGGCCACCGCTGGAGCGGGCCCGCCACGTGATGCGCGGTGCCTGGTCCAGCCGGGGCGACTGGAAGGCCGATGACTGGAGCCTGGGGCTGACCGCCTTCCTCGACGGAGACCCGATCGGCGTCGTATGGGTCTCGGCAAGCGAGTTCGCCGCCCGCCGTGAGGTCAGCACCGCGTCCTGGCTCGGCCTGCGACACCATCGCCGCGGCTTCGGCACCGAGGCCCGCCTCGGCGCCCTCACCCTGGTCTTCGACCACCTCGGCGGTGCCTACGCCACCTCCGAGGCCTTCCCCGACAACGCCGCCTCCGTCGGGGTGTCGACCAAGCTCGGCTACGAGCCCGACGGCATCTCCCGCGACGTACGCGACGGCGAGGTCCTCGTCTCCCACCGCCTCCGGCTCGGCCGGGAACGGTGGGAGCTCAACGACCGCAGCGAGGTCGAGGTCAGCGGCCTGGAGCCGTGCCTGCCCCTGTTCGGCGCCTCTTAGGGCTGCTCAGGGCAGGAAGCAGAAGACGAAGACGGCCACGCACAGGACCAGTGACAACGTGGCGTTGATGGCGAGGTTGCGGCCGAAGCGATGTCCTGAGCCTGTCGAAGGGTCGCGGGCCCGGATGTGCGCCGCGACGGCGAGCACGAAGTAGACCACCAGTGCCGCGCTGGTCAGCGCCCCGACGTACGGCACCCACAGCCCGGCGACCAGGCCGGCGGTGGCGGCGACCTTGACCCACGGCATCACCGGCCACAGCGCCCGCGGCAGCCCGACGTCGGCGAAGCACTGGGCGATGAAGCTGACCGGCTTGAAGCACATCACCGCGTCGCCGATCTGGATCACCGCGAGCAGCACGACCGGCCACCACGGGTCCGGACGTTCATTGACGTACGCCGCGACGACCCCGCCGAGATCGTCCTGCGCCGCCGCGTACATCCCGGTGACGGCGAGCGTGGCCAGCGAGAGCGCGAGGCCACCGGCCGCGCGGCCCAGGCTCCGGTCGCCCACCCGCAGGTGCGCGCCGATCGCGAGCACGAAGAAGACCACGAACCCGGCGGCGGCGACGATCCCGACCGCCGGGACCGCGAGACCGACCAGCAGGCCCAGGAAGCCCAGCGCGTAGGACGCCCCGATCGGGAACCTCAGCCATTCCAGCGGCACCGAGAGCCGTTGGGCCTCGGTCACCGGTATCCGATGACCGGTCAGGTTGAGCACCGCTCCGCCGAGCGCGGCGATCGAGGCGATGAGCGTCAAGGTGAGATAGGTAGCCGTCATGGTCATCCAGACACCGGCGGCCGTGAGGCTGTGACGCCTACCTGCTCAGCAGCCCCGCGATGGCGCCGAGCCCCGCGAGCCCGGCATCACGGACCGCCACCACGGGGCCGTTGTCGACCTGGCCGAGCACGCCGACGAGCCGAGACGCCCGCACCAGCCGAGAGGTCGCCGGCCGCCTGGTCCGGTCGTACGCCACCAGCGCACTCTCGACGCGAGCATGCCCGGCGAGCTGCGCGGCCAGGACAGCGGCGTCCTCGATCGCGGCACACGCGCCCTGGCCGAGATTGGGGGTCGTCGCGTGCGCTGCGTCACCGAGGAGCACCACCCGCCCGTGGTCGAACCGCTTCAGCGGCAGCCGCAGGTCACAGATGTCTCCGCGGAGGACTGCGCTCGGCGGCGTCGCAGCCAACAACTGCGGGATCGGCTCGTGCCAGTCGCCGACGAGCGCGGTGACGTCGGCGTGGTGGTCGCTGCCCGTCTCGCCCTCAGGCCGGTTGGCGGTGACGAACCAGTAGGTCCGGCCATCCACCAGCGGGGCATAGCCGACGCGCACCCCGGTCCCCCACGTCTCCCCGCCCGTCGTCGAGGCCTCACCCGGCACCGGCTCCGCGGTGACGCCGCGGTAGGCGGTGTAGCCGGCATAACGTACGTCCTCGCGCTGGTGCAGCTCGTTCCTGATCGTGCTGCGGATCCCGTCGGCGGCGACCACCACGTCCGCCGGGCCGCGCGCGTCGACGTCGTCGAGATCAGCCAAGCCGGTGACGGTCACCCCGGTGCGTACGTCGACCCCGTCGCGCTCCGCCAGCTCGGCCACCAGAGCCTCGTGCAGCCGCGCCCGGTGCACCATCACCGGGGTCCGCTCGGAGGTGTCGGGACCCACCTTCGCCAGCCAGCGCCCGTCGGGCCGCCGCAGTCCCGCTTGGATCGCCGGCCTGGCCCCGTCCACGAGGCGATCGGCGACCCCGAGGTCGGCGAGGATCTTCCATGCCCGCGGCCAGATAGAGAGGCCGGCACCGACCTCGCCCAGCTCCGGCGCCCGCTCCAGCACGGTCACCTGCCACCCCACCCGGGACAGCGCGAGCGCCGCGGTGAGCCCTCCGATCCCCGCACCGACCACCAGAGCACGTCCCGCTGAGCTGTTCACGCCTCGAATCTAGCGGTGCCGCTTTGAGTACTCGCACTCATGCGCCCCGCAGCCCGATCCGGGAGGCTGGAGGCATGAAGCTTCTCGTACGCCTCGCTGCGATCCTCGGCGGCAGCCTCCTGTTCTCGATCGTGATGACCAACCTCTTTCCGACCGAGGACGCCAACATCGGCGCCGGGCTGATCTACTTCGCGCTGCTGCTCACCGTCTCGGGGGTCTGGGGGCTGTGGGACGGCCACCACGCGAAGACCCTCTCGCCGGTCTTCGTCCGCTGGGCCCTGATCGCCGGCGTGGTCGGCCTCAGCGGGCCGCTCCGGATCTGGTTCGAGGAGGGTCGGGACCTCGGCGTGTTGTGGAGCGACCTGTGGAACCTGACCCCGTTCCTCGCCGGGCTCGTCCTCGCCCCCGCGGCGGTCGGGATCGCCATCGGTGCGGGGTTCCGGAACCTCCCCAGCCGTACGCAGCAGCATCCGTCGCACTAGGCTCTTACGCGGTCACACGGTGATCCGCGGGTCCGCGACGCCCTGGAGGATGTCGACGACGGTGTTGGAGATGATGTAGACCGCGGCCAGCACGAACGTCACCCCCACGACCGCCGGGAAGTCGGAGGAGCCGAGCGACTCGAACAGGTAGCTGCCGATCCCCGGCCGGCTGAAGACCGACTCGGTCACCAGTACGCCGGCGAACATCAGCCCGAGATGGAGACCCGCCATCGAGAGCGCACCGTTGACCGAGTTGCGCAGTACGTGACGGAGCAGGACCCGACGTTCCGGCAGCCCCTTGGCGCGGGCCGTGCGGATGAAGTCGGAGTCCAGTGTGGTCTCGATCGAGGAGCGCAGGATCCGGCCGACCGCCAGTGCTGGGCCGATCGCCAACGCCACCGCCGGCATCACCAGATGCGCCAGCGCGTCACCGAAGAGCGCGAGCCTGGCATGCGTGAGTGAGTCCAGCAACACGAAGCCGGTGCCACCGGGGACGGCGTCGGGATCGCTCACGCTTCCGGTGGCCGGGAGCCAGCCCAGGGTCTGGTAGAAGAGCAGCAGCCCGAAGATCCCGAGCATGAATGTAGGGGTCGTCGAGCCGAGGAACAGCAAGCCCCTGAACAAGCCTGAGCCCGGCCAGCGCAGCACGCTGGAGACTGCGAAGACCAAGGCCAGGACCAGCGCGAGCAGCATCGCCACCGTGACCAGCTCGATGGTCGGCGGCAACGCGGTGCGGATGTCGCTGAGCACGGGGTGGGTCGTGCGGAACGAGGTGCCCAGGTCGAGGACCATCAGGTCCCCGACGAAGCGTACGTAGCGGGTGACCGCCGGATCGTCGAGACCGAGCTCGGCGCGCTTGGCGTCCTTCGCCTCCGCCGAGGCTTTCTGCATGGTCGCGTCGACCGGGTCGGCTCCGGAGATCTCCTGGAGCGAGAAGAGCAGCAGCGAGAGCACGAGCAGCAGGCCGAGGAGGGCGCCGAGCCTCAGCAGGAGGAATCGGGTCATGTGCATGTCGGTCACCTCCGGCCGTTGACGAGGTTGCGGACGGCGTCGCCGCCGAGGTTGGCGAGCAGGCTGAGCAGCATCACCGTCAGGCCCGGCATCACCGGGATCCACCAGTGCTGCAGGAGCTCGGTCATCCCGCGCGCGGTGTCGGCGCCGAGCTCGGGGGCGGGCGCCGCTTGGCCCAGGCCGAG
Organism: Actinomycetota bacterium; assembly: GCA_030862715.1. Next base: position 5,016 of record JALZDD010000153.1, read on the forward strand.
GAAGGAGAGCGAGGCCAGGGTCAGTACCACCGCGCCGATGTCGAGGGACGCGGTGACAAGGGCGGCGGGGAAGACGCCCGGGAGCAGGTGGCGGAGCATGATCTGCAGCCTGCTCGCGCCGGCCAGGCGGGCGGCTTCCACGTGCGGCCGGGCGGCGAGCGAGCGCACCTCGCCACGGATGATCCGGGCGTAGTAGGGCCACCAGACCACCGTGATCGCGAGGAAGGTGTTCATCAGCCCGGAGCCGAGCGCGGCAGCGACGGCCACCGCGACCAGCGTGGCCGGCAGCGCCAGGAACATGTCGGTCACACGCATCAGGACGCCGTCGACCCAGCCGCCGAAGGCTCCGGCGACGACGCCGATCGTTCCGCCGATCCCGAGCCCGACCGCGACGACCACCAGCGCGGTGAGCCACGAGGACCTGATGCCGAGCACGACCCGGGAGAAGAGGTCGCGACCGATCGCGTCAGTGCCGAAAAGATAGCCGTCCGAGCCGACCGGGAGGTAGGGCGTCCCGGCGGGCTGCACCGGGTCCTGCGGGGCGATGACCGGGGCCAGCAGGGCGACCACGGTGAGCGCGGCCAGCAGGCCGAGCACGAGCCAGCTGAGCGAACCGCTGGCGCGCAGACGCCAGGAGCCGAGCCTTCCCCGTGCCCTGATCTCCGGCAGCTTCTCGGGCGCGACCAGTGCTCCGGCGAGGCCGGCACTGCCGTCGTATGACGCGCTCATACCGCCAGCTCCCTCACGACACAGGCCAGCTCGTGGCGCTCCGCCCCGGAGCGACCATGGTCGAGCGCGACCAGCTGGATACCGCGGGTGGTGGAGGCGCACTCGTCCTGGACCTTCGGGCACCGCGGATGGAAGCCGCAGCCCGAGGGCGGCGCGACCGGACTGGCCGGCTCGCCGCTGATCACCGTGAGCTCCTTGCGGGGGCCGGGGACGGCTCCGACGAGGGCCTGGGTGTAGGGGTGTCGCGGAGAGGCGACGACGTCCTCGACCGGGCCGGTCTCGACCAGCCTGCCGAGGTACATCACCGCGATCCGGTCGCTGACGAAGCGGGCGACGCCGAGGTCGTGGGTGACGAAGACCAGCGTCATGCCGTACTCCTGACGAAGCCTCAGGATCAGGTTGAGCACCGTCGCCGCCAGTGAGACGTCCAGAGCACTCGTCGGCTCATCGCAGAGCAGCACGTTGGGCGGCACGATGGTGGCCCGAGCAAGGGCGACGCGTTGGCGCTGTCCGCCGGAGAGTTCGGTGGGACGGGCGGCCAGGACGCTCTCGGGCAGGCCCATCGTCTCGAGGATCGCGGCCGTCCTCGCGCGGCGCTCACGGCGAGGCACGCCCGCGTTGGCCAGCCGCTCCCCGAGCAGTTCCTGCACGCTCAGCCACGGGGTGAGCGAGGCGCCGGCGTCCTGGAAGACCATCTGGACGTCGCCGCGGAGATCGGCGCGTTCACCGCTCCTGCCGGCCGCCTCGATCCGGCCGGTCCAGCGGGATTCCAGCCCGGCGATCGCCCGCAGCAGGGTCGACTTGCCCGAGCCGCTCTCGCCGACGATCGCGAGCGCCTCGCCCGCGCCGATGTCGGCGGTGACTCCGCGCAGGGCGAACAGTGGCGTACGCCGCCCCGCCTCGCTCTTCACGGTGAACTCGCAGTGCACCTCCGTGAGCGTGAGCGCCCGCTCGGCCGTCGCGGACGCGCCGCGGTCGAGCTCGACCGACTCGGTGTCGCCGGACGGGAGCGTGCGGGTGCGGTCGGTCTCGAGGCCGAGCCGGGCAGCCAGCAGGCGCTTGGTGTAAGCGTGCCGGGGAGCCTCGAGGATCGTCTCCGTGGCGCCCTCCTCCACGACCTCGCCCTCGCGCATCACGACGATCCGGTCGGCGACCTGCGCGGCCACCCCGAGGTCGTGGGTGATCAGCAGCACCGAGCAGCCGAGCTCGGCACGCAGGTCACGCAGCTCGCGGAGCACCTGGGCCTGCACGGTGACGTCGAGGGCGGTGGTCGGCTCATCGGCGATGACCAACGCCGGATCACCGGCGATCGCCATCGCGATCATCACTCGCTGGCGCAGCCCGCCGGAGAGCTCGTGCGGATAGGCCGAGTAGCGCTGCTCGGGTTGCGGGATGCCGACCCGGCGCATCAGCGCCACCGCGGACTCGCGCGACCCCGACGCCTCCGCGATCTGTGGCCCGACGCGGGTCGTGGGGTTCAGTGAGGTCATCGGGTCCTGGAAGACCACGCCGAGCGATTCCCGGCGCACCCTCCGCTGCTCATCGGATGACGCCGTGGCCATGTCCACGCCGGCCACGTCGACCGTGCCGCTGACCTCGGGACGGTTCCTGGTCGGCAACAGCCCCATCAGCGCCAGACTCATCACCGACTTGCCCGAACCCGACTCCCCCACGACCGCGAGGATCTCGCCGCGGCCGATGGTGAGGTCGACCCCGTGCAGGACCTCGCTGCGGCGACCGCCGCGAGCCAGGCTCACCCGCAGGTCGCGGACGGTCACCACTGGTGGTGTCTCAGTGTCCATATTTCTCAACTCCTGTAGCTCTCAGGCGCTCGCGCGCCCGGTGTCCAGAGCCACTCCGTCGTGGCGTTGATCGATCAGCTCGCTGGTCCGTTCGACCTCGGCCGCACGCCGCCTCCGCGCGGGCGCGGTCACCCCGAGCAGCACCGCGACGACCGCACAGATGCCGGCGCAGCCGAGCCACAGCGCCCCGCTGCCCCAGGTGTCCAGGACCATGCCGCCCACCACCGGCGCGATCGTGCTCGCACCCGAGAAGGCCAGGACGTACGTCCCCTGGTAGCGGCCCCTCAAGTCGCTGCTGGCCAGCTCGGCCGAGACCGTCTGCGCGGTCGGGTGCAGGCCGAGCTCGCCGAGGGTCCACAGAGCGACCGAGGCGAGGTAGAGCCACATCACGTCGGCTCCCGCCTGCACCAGCATCCCGATGATCGTGATGCCGAGGAAGGCGACCATCAGGGCGCTCTCGGGACGGCCGGCGAGCACCCGGACCGCCGGCACCTGCAGCGCACAGAGCAGGAGCCCGTTCAGAGTCAGCAGGTAGCCGTACTCCTGCGTCGTGAATCCCTGTCCCGCCATCACCACCGGCAGCGTGGTGGTCGACTGCACGTAGACGCAGTAGTAGCAGAACATCAGCGCCACGAAGCCGACGAAGACGCGGTCGCCGAGCACCTCTCGCAGCCCGGTGCGGGTGCCCTCCCGCCTACTGGAGCGGGGAGTCGCCCCGTAGACATCCGGCACGAACGCCAGCACCACCAGCGCGGCGATCAGGACCGCGATCGCCTGGCCGTAGAAGAGCAGGGCGTAGTCGACGTGTGCGAGCAGCCCCGCCAGCACCGGCCCGATGGCATAGCCGAGGTTGACCGCCCAGGTGTGGAACCCGTACGCCGCCCGGCGGTGCTCCGGTGCGGCCAGGTCGCCGACCATGGTCGCGATCGCGGGCTTCCCGGCGCCGTTGGCCAGCCCGTAGAGGGTGAGCAGCGGAGCGAGCAGGAGTGGCGTACCGATCGCCTGCGGGATGATCACCAGGACGATCACGGAGGCGGCCTCGCTGCCCAGGAGCGTGACCTTGCGGCCGATCCGGTCGGCCAGCACCCCGCCGACCAGCGCGGAGACCATCACGCCGGCGCCGTACGCCGAGATGAGCCAGCCCGCCTCCGTGCTCGACATCCCGACCTGCGCGGTCAGGAACAGGCTCAGGAACGGCACCACGAACCGGCCGACCCAGGTCACCAGCACCGAGACCCACAACCACCAGAACGCGGCGGGAAGGTCGGTGAGCCTGGTGGTGACCCTGTTCGTGTTGGTCGGCCGGTTCATGGGTTCACTCCTCCACGGTCAGCTCGGCGAAGGCGAGCGTGTAGGGCTCGGCGACGCTGTGCGCCTCCTCGACCCCACCCAGCCACGGCTGCGCGACGACGAAGTCGCGGGCGTAGGACCAGATCGGGTTGCACATCGCCTTGGTGATGGCCGCCGCCGCGGCGGCGTAGTCCGCCTCGGAGCCCGTCCGAAGGCCCTCGGCAAGCTCCTTGGTCGCCGTCGGATCGCTGCACCCCAGGTGGTTCAGCCCGCCGTCGGGATCCCAGAAGACATGCCCGTACAGATACGGGTCAGAGGAGTCCGGCCAGGTCTTGGAGGAGAACATCACGTCGGGTGCTTTGGTGGGGTCCTCGTGGAAGTCGCCGAAGATCTCGGAGGTCTGGTGCTCGGTGACCTTCGCCTTGAGGCCGAGTGCCTGCAGCTGCGCCGCGACCAGGTTGGCGATCTGACTGTCGTCACCACCGCCCGTGATGACCCCGAGGTCGACCGGGGTGTTCTTCGGCAGGCTCTTGGCGTACGCCGCCAGCGGCTCGGGGTCGTAGGGCACCTCCATCGGGGCGACGCCCTCCGGGAGCGCTCCCTCGGCGTAGGCGCCGGTGGCGCGTACGTTGGTCTCCGGGACGATCTGCTCGATGACCTTGTCCCAGTCGATCGCCTGGTAGAGCGCCTTGCGGGCCTCCGGGGTCTTCATGAACTCCCGGTTGGGGTTCATCTGCAGGATCCCGACCTGGAAGGTCGGCAGCTTGTAGACGTCGAGGGTGTCCTGCTTGGCGTAGGAGGTCTGTGCGTTGGACGGGACCGCACCGATGATCGCTGCCAGGTCGCCGTTGTTGAGGGCGAGCTGGAGCGCGCCGACATCCTTGTAGACCCTGAAGTCGACGGTGGTGAACTGCGGTTCGTCTCCCCAGTAGCCGTCGTAGGCCTTCAGCTGGTAGCGGTCGTCGACCTTCGCGACACTGAGCTGGTAGGGCCCGGTGCCGAGCGAGTGCGCGGCGAGATAGGCCTGGGCGTGGTCCTTGGCGGCGTGCTTCCTCAGCCCCGTCGGGCTCATCATCCGCGGGCCATAGGGAGAGGCCAGCTGGTCGAGGAAGCTCGAGTTGGGCTGCTCCAAGGTGATGGTCACGGTGTAGGGGTCGGGGCTCTGGAAGGACTTGACGCCCTCGGCCATGTACGCCGGGCCGCCCCCGACCGCGAGGCGGCGCTCGAAGGACGCCTGGACCGCGGAGGCGTCGAACGGGGTGCCGTCGTGGAAGGTCACGCCCTTGCGGAGCTTGAAGTTGAATCGGGTGTTGGTCTTGTCGGCGGTCCACTCGGTGGCGAGCTTGGGCTCGAGGGTGGGCTCCTCGCCGTCTGCGTACTCGACCAGGCCCTCGTAGAGGTTGGTCGTCAGCGCCAGGCCGCTGCCGGCGTAGAAGACGTCGGGGTCGGGCGGCTGGCCGGGGTCGTCGAGGAAGCCGAGCTCGAGGACGCCGTCGGTGGGCGCGGGCGCAGCGGTCAGGTTGGTACCTTCGTCGCTGCCACACGCAGTCAGGCCGAGCGCGAGCACGAGGGCCGCCCCGGCGGCTAGCGCACCACGTCTGCGGGTGCTGGTGGGGTGGGTCATCGGACTACTCCTTCGGGGAAGGAATCTGGATGGGTGGGCCGGTCAGGCGTCGGTGGCGTCCCGGTGGATGAGGGGCTTGCCCGGCCCGCCGGGGCCGAGGGCATCGGGGTGCAGATAGTCGGGCTCGGTGACACCGGTACGCCGCATCGCGATCCCGGTCATCGCCTCGCGCATCGCGCGGTTGGCGAGCAGGGCGGTGATCTCGCCCTTGTCGTCATAGGGCGGGCTGACCTCGACGACGTCCATGGCCACGATCCCGACCTCGGCCGCCAGGCGGCGTACGGCCGTGAGGATGTCGACCGATGTCAGGCCTCCAGGCTCGGGGGTGCCGGTGCCCGGTGCGAAGGCCGGGTCGCAGACGTCGATGTCCAGGCTGAGGTAGAGGTGGTCGGCCTGGTCCAGCGCCTCGTCGACGGCTCGCTCGAGCACCTGCTGGAAGCCGTACCTGTTGATCTCGGCCATGAAGTGCGTACGCATCTGCTGGCCCTTCATCCAGTCGAGCGTCTCCTGCTCGGGCCAGTAGCCGCGCAGGCCGACCTGGACGAAGTTCTTGCCTGGGATCGCGCCGGAGTCGATGAGCTTGCGCATCGGGGTGCCGTGGCCTCCGAGGCTGCCCGGCATGGAGGTGCCGGTGTCCGCGTGGGCGTCGAAGTGGACGATGCCGACCTTGCCGTGACCGTAGTGGTCGGCCACCGCGGTGGCACAGGGCCAGGTGATGCCGTGGTCACCGCCCATGATGATCGGGATCGCACCCGAGTCCACGATCGTGCCGACGAACTTCCGGATCCCCTCGAAGGACTCGGGCGTGTTGCCCAGCGCGATCGGGGCATCTCCGTAGTCGCAGGCCTTGAGCACCTCCAAGGCGTCGACGTGGGTGTCGAGGGAGAAGTGCGGACGGCCGAAGCCTCCCTTGTAGTCACAGGCCCGGATCGCCAGAGGGCCGTGGTTGGTGCCGGTGCGACCGGTCGCGGTCGAGTCCCACGGAACCCCGCAGATCGCGACATCGATCTCTCCGGCGACCAGGTCCTCCGGGGTCAGGCAGACCGGCAGCTTGGCGAACGTCTGGATCCCGGAGAACCCACCCTCGCGACGGCGGTTGACGTGGATCGGACCCGGCTTGCGACCGTCGTTGAAGTCGTCGACCGCACCATGACCCTCCAGGGTCCTCCCGAGCCGCGGCGGCTGCTCCCAGTAGCCCTCGCCCCAGTCGTGATGATGGTGGTCGTGGTCCGGGTCGCCGGTGTAGGCGTGGAAGTGGCCGTGCTCGGAGGTCTCGTCGGGCTTGCGGTCGTCGGTCATCGGACGTCCTCGCTCTCGGTCGTGGCTCTGTGGATGAGGGATCGCCCGGGGCCACCCGGGCCGAGCGCTTCGGGGTGCAGGTAGTCGGTCTCGACCAGACCCTTGCGGCGCATCGCGATCCCTGTGAGCGCCTCCCGGATCGCCCGGTTGGCCAGCAGCACGGTGATCTCGCCGGCCGCGTCGTAGGGCGGGCTGACCTCGACGATGTCCATCCCGACGATCCCCACCTCCGCCGAGAGCCGCCGCACGGCGGTGAGCACATCGATGCTCGTCAGGCCGCCGGGCTCGGGGGTGCCGGTGCCGGGGGCGTACGCCGGGTCGCAGACGTCGATGTCGAGAGAGAGGTAGAGGTGGTCGGCTTGGTCCAGCGCCTCGTCGACAGCCCGTTCGAGCACCTGCTGGAACCCGTACCGGTTGATCTCGGCCATGAAGTGCGAGCGCATCTGGCGCTCCTTCATCCAGTCGAGAAGCGGCTGATCGGGGTAGTAGCCGCGCAAGCCGACCTGGACGAAGTTCTTGCCCGGGATCGCGCCGGAGTCGATGAGCTTGCGCATCGGGGTGCCGTGACCGCCGAGACTTCCGGGCATGCCCTCGCCCGCGTCGGCGTGAGCGTCGAAGTGGACGATGCCGACCTTGCCGTGGCCATAGTGGTCGGCCACTGCGGTCGCGGATGGCCAGGTGATGCCGTGGTCGCCGCCCATGATGATCGGGATCGCTCCGGCCTCGACGATGGTGCCGACGAACTTGCGGATCCCCTCAAAGGACTCAGGTGTGTTGCCCAGCGCGATCGGGGCGTCACCGTAGTCGCAGCAGTTCAGCTCCTTGAAGGCATCGACATGCACGTCCAGGTGCTGCATCGGAAAGCCGTAGCCGCCCATGTAGTCGCACTTGCGAATCGCCCACGGCCCATGGTTGGTACCGCTGCGACCGCCCGCGGTCGAGTCCCATGGAACCCCGCAGATGGCCACGTCGATCTCGCCCGCGACCAGGTCCTCGGGCGTCAGGCAGATCGGCAGCTTGCCAAATGTCTGGATCCCGGAGAACCCACCCTCACGACGCCGGTTGACGTGGATCGGACCCGGCTTGCACCCCTCGTTGAAGTCGTCGACCGCACCATGACCCTCCAGCGTCGTGCCCAGCCGCGGCGGCTGCTCCCAGAACCCTTCGCCCCAGTCATGGTGATGGTGGTGGTGCTCCGGGTCGCCGACGTACGCGTGGTGGACATGACTCTCCCCTGTGCTGTGCGTCTCGTCGGGGTGATGGCGCTGGGTCACAGGTCCTCGTCTCTCGGCTTGTTGTGGGGTTGCTGGAGTCGGGTTGCCTAGGAACCTAAGAAGTGCCGAATCGTTTCGTCAACGGTCTCGCGCAGTGTTTACGGCGCTTTCACAACGGCCCGTGCACAGACGTCTGCAGAGGGGTGGCCACCTAACCGTGCAGTGACCACCCCTTAACGCCGTCGACACACCCTCGAAGGCCGAGGCGGCGGAGTGCCGAATCGATTCGCACCTGCGGATATGCGAAATCGCACCCCGACGCCGATCCGCCGTTAAGATGCCACCCATGGCTAGAGGGAGCGTCACTCTAGGAGACGTCGCCAAGGAGGTCGGCGTCTCCGTCGGCACCGCCTCGGAGGCGCTCTCGGGCCGCGGACGGATGACCCCGGCGACCAGGAACGCGGTGCACGCCACGGCTCAGCGTCTCGGCTATCGCCCCAACGCCCTCGCTCGCGGTTTGCGCACCGGCCGGACGTACGCCATCGGCCTCCACCGCCTGCACGCCCCCGACAACTTTGATGCGGAATACTTCCGCGAGCTCGTCGCCGGGATCATGGACGTCGCCATCCAGCACGACTACGACGTCAGCGTGCTCTCCAGCAACCCGACGCGTCGCCGTAACGTCGCACCCCAGGTCGACGGCGTGATCATCGCCGACCCGATCTCCGATGACGTACGTGCCATCGACCTGCTCTCCTCCGGCATCCCCGTCGTGTCCGGTGAACGGTTCCCGCCGGGAATGCCGGCCTCACCCGTCGTCGGGATCGACCATCAGAGCGCTCTCGAGACCCTGCTCGACCACGCCCACCGCGCCGGCGTTCGCCACCCACTGCTCTATGCGACCGGCCCGACCAGTGGCTGGGGCATCGCGCTGCGGGAGGCCTTCGAGACGTGGTGCGAGAAGCATTCGGTAACCGGGCACGTTCGCGCGACTGGGTTCCAAGGCCGACATTTCCATGAGGAGGAGAACGACCACCTCACCTCCGTCCTCACCGGACCCGAGCCCGTTGACCTGGTCGTCGTGCCGGGCGAGCACGCCGCCTTGGCGACACTGCGGATCATTCGCGCGGCCGGCCTCGAGCCGGGTGCCGACGTGCTCGTTGCCGCCTGCGCCGACGCCCACGTGCTCGAGGTCTGCGACCCACCGGTGACCGCGATAGACCTTTCTCCCCGACGTCTCGGCCGAGCTTGCGCTGATGCCCTGGTGGACCTTCTGGACGGCGGCACCGACATCCCCGCCCAGACGTTGCTACCGTCGTCCGTCGTGTTCCGGCAGTCGACGAGAGGCGCCGCCGGGCAACTCAGCAGTCGACCCAGGAGGAGCCCAGATGACCACCTTTCGTGAGGCGATCGAGGCCAAGGACATGGACGCCGTGGAGGCGATGCTCGCCGACGACGTCGTGTTCACCAGCCCGGTCGCGTTCAAGCCCTACCCCGGCCGGGCGATCACCGCCGCGATCCTGCGCGCCGTGGTGAAGGTGTTCGAGGACTTCACCTACGTGCGCGAGATCCACGACGGCGCCCATCACGCCTACGAGTTCACCGCCAAGGTCGACGGACTCGAGCTCAACGGCTGCGACTTCATCACCTACGACGACGAGGGCCGGATCGTCGACTTCAAGGTGATGGTTCGTCCGCTGCGTGCCGCCGAGGCGCTCGCTGCCCGGATGGGCGAGCAGTTCGAGGAGATCAAGGCCGCCGCCATGCAGGGCTGACGGCGTCAGTCGACGGGTCGCCCCTGCCGCCGCTCCTCGAGCCGCTGCTGCGCCTCGGGCAGGAACTTCAGGCACGGGGCGTCCGCCTCGGGGTGCTTCTGCGTGAGGTGGAAGATCCATCGGTCCATAGCTGCCATGAAGCCGTTGTCCTCACCGGCGCGATAGGTCGCCCACTTGATCCGGTCTCTGACGACGCACTCCGTGCAGGTGATCTTGTAGACGAACTGCTCCTGCGCGTCGAGGTCGATCCTCACCGTGGCCAGGGGCCCGGCCTGCGAGGCTGCCTTCCGCTCACGAGCTGACCTGCTCGCTGTCATGCTGCACCTCGTTCTGTTCGGGAGACGAAGCCTACGCCAGCCACACCGGACGGTCCGCCTCGGAGCGGCACAGGTTCAGGCGCGAGTGAGATAGCCGGCCAACGCGGTGCGGAGCTCGGCCGTGAGCGCATCACGGGTTGCCGGATCGGGAGCCTCGGTGATCAGCGGCATCATGCCGCGAACGATCTGGATCGCGACGGTGGCGATGCGATCGACGTCTGCCGGCTCGCGCTCGGTCATGAACCGTCCGATCAACGTCGCGACCGTCTGGTGCATGGCCTGCTGGACCGGGGCGACGGCATCGCGCATGTCGGCCGGGAGGTCAGATCGTGCGAAGAGGGCCTTGAACCCGGGATGAGCGAGACTGAACGCAACCAGCGGACCGACCACGGCGTCGATCGACGCCTCGATCGACGTCCCCTGGCCGACGTCCATGATCGTCTGGCGCACACCTGAGAGCTCCGCGGCGTAGTGCTCGCTGAGCGCGCGGGCGATGTCGGCCTTGCTGCCGAAGAACTGATAGAGCGAGCCGGGCGAGATCCCCGCCTCCGCAGCGATCGCATTGGTCGTTGCTCCATCTGGCCCTCGTTCGGCGAAGACCACCGCGGCGGCACGCACGATCTCGCGCATTCGCTCTTCCCCACGCGCCTGCCGCTTGCGGCGTGTCCGGATCGGACCCGCAGGATCGGTCATCGTCGCCTTCCCTTGAATATGCGAGTAGATACTCGTATCTTTATCGCGAGCATCTACTCGTAAAAATAGCAGGGAGAGCGCGCCCATGGTCGAGCAGATCCACGATGACACCCCCACCCCCGTTCCCACCGCCTCCACCGCGCCGGCACTCCGCTCGACCTGGCTGGCGAGCCTGGGCCGCATTGTCGCCCGCCGTCCCGGATGGATCCTGGGCATCGCGATCAGCGCGCTGCTCGTTCTCGGGTTCGTCGCTTCCGGGGCGATGTCATCTTTCGTACTGTCCCGTTGGGAGGTGGCGGGCACCGAGTCGGTGGCGGCACAGGACGAGCTCGCCGAGCGCTTCGGCACCGGCACGGCGAACGTCATCCTGCTCGTCGAGGCGACCGGCGGATCGGTCGATGATCCCTCGGTCGAGCGGGAGGCCATGGCTGTCTCCGCCGAGCTCGCCGAGGAGCCGCGGGTGGCAGAGGTCTGGTCCTACTGGTCGACCGGGAAGGACCCTTCCATGCGCAGCGACGACGCCGGCTCCGCGGTCGTTCTCGCCCACGTCGCCGGCGACGCCACGAGTGCGCGCGAGGTGATCGCCGACCTGATCCCCGCCTACACGGTCGACGGCGAGACGATCCACGTACGCGTGGCCGGCGGAGAGGCTGCCTCGACCCAGATCAGCGAGCAGGCAGCGCTCGACTTCGTGCGAGCCGAGCTGATCATCCTTCCGCTGATGCTCGTACTGCTGCTGATCATCTACCGCCGGCTCAGCTTCGCGCTGCTGACCCTCGCCGTCGGTGTCTTCGCCGTGATCGGCACGCTGGCCGGACTCCGCGCCCTGACCGGCGTGACCGAGATAGCCTCGTTCGCCGCGAACATCACCCTGGTGATGGGCATCGGCCTGGGCGTCGACTACAGCCTGTTCGTGATCTCCCGGTTCCGCGAGGCCCTCGGCGCAGGTCGATCGGTGCCGGATGCCCTGGCCGAGACCCTGGACACCGCCGGACGTACGGTGATCTTCAGTGGCCTCACGGTCGCGGCGGCGATGTCGATGCTGTTCTTCCTGCCGTACGACTTCCTGCGCTCCTTCGCATGGGCCGGCGTCCTCACCGTCCTCGCTGCGGGCATCGGTGCCATCGTCGTCCTCCCGGCCGCGCTCGCCGTCATCGGCGCGCGAATGACCCGGCGCGGTCACGCTCTCCCAGCCTCGAGGCCGATCGAGGCCGGGCGCTGGTACCGGCTGGGGCAACGGGTGATGGACCGTCCGCTCGCCTGGGGCGGGATCGCGCTGATCTGCCTGATCGCGCTCGCTGCACCCGCGGCGGGAGTGCAGATCGGAGTGCCCGACGACCGCGTCCTACCTCCAGGACATTCCGTACGCGACACCTACGACGAGCTGCGGGCCGGCTTCTCGGCCGAACCCAACGACGCTCTTCAGGTCGTCAACACCGGGCCCGCCGCGGCACCCCAGGACATCGTCGCGTACGCCATCGACCTCTCCACCGTGGACGGGGTCGTGCAGGTGAACTCCCCCGCCGGGGTCTTCGCCGACGGCACCCGCACCGCCACAGCACCCGACCGCCTCGACCAGGCCGACGGGCAGCGTCTCGAGGTGGTCCCGTCACGCGCTGCGCTCGACGCCGGTGTCCCGTCCGAGCTCGTCCACCAGGTGCGTTCCCTGGACAGCCCCTTCACCGAGCAGGTGGTCGGCGGCGACCCGGCAGAGCTGGTCGACTTCCGCGACGCGCTGATGGAGCGGCTCCCACTGGTCGGCGTCCTGATCCTGGCGGTCACCTTCGTGCTGCTGTTCCTCTTCAGCGGCAGCCTGCTGATCCCGCTGAAGGCAGTGCTCCTGAACATGGTGAGCATCGCCGTGATGTTCGCGGTGCTCACCGTCGTCTTCCAGAACGGGCTGTTCGCCGACCTCCTCGGCTTCACCCCCATCGGCACCCTCGACCCGGCCTTCCCGATACTCATGTTCTGCGTCGTCTACGGGCTCTCGATGGACTACGAGGTGTTCATGGTCTCCCGCATCCGCGAGGAGTACGACCGAACCAGCGACAACCGACAAGCCGTACTCCTCGGCCTGCAACGCTCAGCCCCACTGATCACGGCAGCCGCCGTCACCCTCGCCGCCTCCTTCGCCGTCTACGCCTCCGGCGAGGTCATGTATCTGAAGATGATCGGCATCGGTACGGCCGTGGCCATCCTCCTCGATGCCACGATCATCCGCGGTGTCCTCGTCCCGGCAGCGATGCGGCCGGCCGGCAGCGCCAACTGGTACCTGCCGCCCTGGCTCAACCGCATCTTCGGCCGCCTCCGGCTCCGCGAATCGTGACCCGATCAGCAGGCGGTGACCACGTCGAAGCGGCCGCCCGCCGACTCCTGAAGGGTCGTCACGGTGGCGTCGCCCTGTCCCAGGTAGTCCTCCGAGACGTTCGCGTAGAACGGGTTGTAGGGGTTGGTGCCGTAGGAGTGCGCGCGTCCGGCGGCCTCGTGCTGGGCGTTGGTCGCCGAACCGCAGTAGAGGCCCGGCTCGGTCGGCGGGTCGGTGGGCTCCTCAGTCGGCGGGTCGGTCGGCTCGGTGCCCCGCTCGACCCGGCGGTTGTTGTCGAAGAAGAAGTCCGTGACGTACGCCGGGTAGTCGATCGAGTTCGTCGTGACGTACGAGCCACCGGGGCCGCCGCCGGCCGGCCAGTTGTGTCCCATCCCGGTGTTATGGATCAGGGACACGCGCGGACCGCTGCCGTCCGACCACAGCGTGCCGGAGCCGGCGGTGTTGTTGCCGGCCAGGCCCGACAGGGAGAAGGACGACTGTGACCCGGCACCGTAGATCCCGGCCATGACCTGCGCGTTCAGGGTGTTGTAGCCGGGCGCGACGGTGGTGTCGTTGGAGCCGTAGATCACCGAGGTGACCTGGCTGCCGAACCC
>JALZDD010000162.1 GCA_030862715.1 Actinomycetota bacterium
TCGTCGACGGACGAGGGATCGAGGTGGACGGCGACCCCAACGGGTTCTGGGTCGGGCCGACGCTGGTGGACCGCGTGCCGACCACGTCGACCGTCTACACCGAGGAGATCTTCGGCCCGGTGCTCTCCGTCATCCGCGTCTCCGGCTACGAGGAGGGCTTGGAGCTGATCAACTCCGGCCAGTTCGGCAACGGCACCGCGATCTTCACCAACGATGGCGGCGCCGCCCGCCGGTTCCAGCGTGAGGTGCAGGTCGGGATGGTCGGCGTGAACGTGCCGATCCCGGTGCCCGTCGCCTACCACTCCTTCGGCGGCTGGAAGGCCTCGCTGTTCGGGAACGCGAAGGCGTACGGCCCCGCGGGGCTGGACTTCTTCACCCGGGAGAAGGCGGTCACCACCCGGTGGCTGGACCCGTCGCACGGCGGGATCAACCTGGGGTTCCCGCAGAACTCCTAGCAGCAGAACTCCTAGTAGTCGTAGTCGTCGTAGTCGTCGTCGGGGCCGGCTGCGTCGAGCTTCTGCTCGGCGTAGTCGGCCTCGTTGACGTCGTCCGGCGTCGAGGTCACCGTCTCCTCGGCGTCCAGGGGCGCCTCGTCGTCGACGGTCTCCTTCACGACGTCGGTCGCCTGCTCCTCGAGGTCTGCCTCTGCTGCGTTCTCGCTCATCTACCCTCGCTCAGCTCGATCCGTGTGCTCGGACTCCAGTAGATCACCGCCACCCGGGTGCCGCCACGGATCGCTGTGGCTCAGCGCCGGCGTGGTGCCCCCAGGGCAAGGCGGAGATCCTGCTTCAGGGTCGTGTATGCCTCCTTGGGCTGCCGGTTCACATCCCAGTTCCCTTCGAACCAGCCAGGTACCCAGGAGTGGGTGTCGTCGATGCCCCAGACCGTGAACGACGTGCAGGCGCGCACGGCGAGGCAGGCCTGGAGCATCTGGGAGAACTCGTAGGGGTGAATTTGTCAATCGTTGTCGATAACGTTTTCCGAAGCGCGCACCGAAGCTGGATCCCGGCTACGATCCGGTCCATGCCCACCGAGACCTCTGCCCGCGAAGCTCCCGGATCGACGTGGGCCCGCAGCTACGACTACACCGCGCGCGAGCTGGTGCGACCACGTTCCGTGGATGACGTACGTGACCTCGTGCTGCGCGAGCCACGGCTGCGCGCGCTGGGGTCTCGGCACTCCTTCACCGATCTCGCGGACACACCTGGGGTGCTGGTCTCGCTCGACCTGGAGAGCTCGCCGAGCCTGGTCGAGGACGTGGTCCGGGTGCCCGGCGGGATGCGCTACGGCGAGCTCGCCGCCTGGCTTCAGGAGCACGGCCGGGCGCTGCCCAACCTCGCCTCGCTCCCCCACATCTCGGTCGCCGGCGCGGTCGCGACCGGCACTCATGGCTCCGGGATCGGCAACGGCTCGCTGGCCACCTCCGTGACCGCGCTGGAGGTCGTCGACGGCCGCGGCGAACTGGTGCGGCTGGAGGCCGGCTCGCCCGACTTCGCCGGGGCTGTGGTCAGCATCGGCGCCCTGGGGATCGTGACCCATCTCGAGCTGCTGACCTCGCCGACCTACCAGGTCGCCCAGACGGTCCACGAGGGGCTCACCTACGCTGACCTGCGAGAACACCTCACCGAGATCCTCGGTGCGGCCTACTCGGTGTCGATCTTCACGCGTTGGGCCGACGAGCCCGACGGGTCGGTCGCCCGGGTCTGGGTGAAGTCGCGCTCGACGACGCCGGAGCTCCCCGGGACGGTGCTCGCGACCGGGCCGCGGCACGTCGTCCCCGGTCTCGACCCGGCTCCGTGCACCGAGCAGCTCGGCGTGCTGGGGCCGTGGCACGAGCGACTGCCCCACTTCCGACTCGACTTCCAGCCGAGTGTCGGCGCGGAGCTGCAGAGCGAGTACCTGGTGCCGCTCGATCGTGCGCAGGAGGCGATCGACGCCGTCCGTTCGCTCGCCGACCGGGTCCGGCCACTCCTGCAGGTGAGCGAGATCCGCGCCGTCGCCGCCGACGAGCTGTGGCTATCCCCCGCCTACGGCGCCGACACGTTGGCGCTGCACTTCACCTGGACGGCCGACCCCGTCGGCGTACGCGAGCTCCTGCCCGACCTGGAGCAGCGGCTTCCGGCGGGCACTCGGCCACACTGGGGCAAGCTCTTCGCCACCAAGGATCCCGGCGCCGAGTTCCCGCGCTGGGACGACTTCAGGGACCTCGTACGCCGCTTCGACCCGGACCGCCGGTTCTCGAACGCCTGGCTGGACCGGGTGCTCGGCTGAGGCCGGACCCGCTCAGTCCTCGACGAACTGGCGGTGGTTGCGGATCACCTCGGCGATGATCACGTTGAGGATCTTCTCGGCGAACTCGGGGTCGAGACCGGCGTCGTCGGAGAGCCGGCGGAGTCGCTCGATCTGGACCGCCTCGCGGCTGGGATCGGCCGGCGGGAAGCCCGCGCGCGCCTTCAGCCGGCCGACCTGCTCGGTGCACTTGAAGCGCTCGGCGAGAAGGTGGACAAGGGCGGCGTCGAGGTTGTCGATGCTGCCGCGCAGGCGCAGGAGCTCGTCGTGGGCTGCGCTGTCGGGTTCGGTCACAGCGCTATCAAACCTGATCCGAGTCCCCGAGCACCGACGAGTCTTACTCGCCGGACTCCTTCGAGGACTGCTCGGCGAGGGCCTTGTCGATGTCGAGCTCGACGACGGCGTCGATGACCTGCTTGAGCGCGGGCGCGGGGAGCGCACCCGGCTGGGAGAAGACGAGGTTGCCCTTCTTGAAGGCCATCAGTGTCGGGATCGAGGTGATGTTGGCGGCACCGGCGAGCGCCTGCTCGGCCTCGGTGTCGACCTTCCCGAAGACGATCTCGGGGTGCTCTGCGGAGGCAGCGTCGTAGATCGGGCCGAACTGGCGGCACGGGCCGCACCAGGACGCCCAGAAGTCGACGAGGACGATCTCGTTGTCGGTGACGGTGCTCTCGAAGTTCTCTGCGCCGAGCTCGACGGTGGGCATAGGGCTCTCGCTTCCGGTCTGTGGTGGGTGCGCGCCGGATCGGCGGGCACGTACGTCTCAACGCACGTGCACCACTGAGGATTCCCCGTGCGGATTCCTCGTCCGGTCAGGGAAGGCGCTTGGCCTTCGGCCCGATCTGCCGCTCGATGCGGCTGCGTGGCTGACCGGTCAGCTTGGCGACGATCGGCACTCGGAACACGTATCCACCGACAGCCGCTGCGATAACCAGCAAGATAATCCAGAACATGTGACCCAGCGTACGCCGCACCACCCAGGCCGCACCTCAGGATTCTCCCTGAGATGAGGCCCGGATGGGCCGGGACGGGTCCCGGGTCGGCGTCAGGCGGCGCGCCGGCCGCGGCGGCCGGACTCGCGCTTGCGGAGAGCGTCGGTGAGCAGCGTGACCAGGGCCTCGAGCTGCACGTCGGCGGAGTCGGTGACCTCCTCGTCGGAGCCGTCCAGGGCACGAGCCGCGAGGCCGGCCTTGGAGTCGATCAGCTCGGCGATCCGGGTGTCGATGGTCTGCGAGGCGATGATGCGCCAGGCGGTGACCGGCTCGGTCTGACCGATGCGGTGGACACGGTCGATCGCCTGGGTCTGCTCGGCGTCGGTCCAGGAGAGCTCGGCCAGGATCAGGTTGGAGGCGGCCTGCAGGTTGACGCCGACACCGGCGGCGGTCAGCGAGCAGACGATGACCTTGACCTCGGGGTCGTTCATGAACTCGTCGATCGCCTTCTCGCGCGCCTTCGAGGTCTGGTCGCCGCGGATCGTGGAGTAGCGGATGCCGCGCTCCTCGAAGAGCTTCTGCGCGGTGTCCATGACCTCGATGTGCTTGGCGAAGAAGACGACCTTGCCGACGTTGCGCGCCAGCTGGGCGGCGTAGTCGGCGGCCAGCGAGGCCTTCGCGCGACCGATGCGGCGCATCATGCCGAAGACGTTCTCGCCGGTGGAGGCGTCCTGGTCCTCGCGCTCCCAGGTGGCGACGCGGCGGATCAGCTCGAGGTCGAGCTCGCCAGGGGCGGGCTTGGCGCCGGTCACCCGGGTCTCGATCGCGGTGTCGTAACGCTGCATCATCCGCTTGGCCAGCTCGGCCTCGGCGGCCCGGATCGAGCGGCCCTCGGCATCGTCGAGCTCGACCGGCAGGTCGGCCACGCGGCGCGCCGGGATGTCGCTGGCGACGTCGATCTTGCGGCGGCGGACGATGCCCTGGTTGACGACGACGCGGCGAGCCGCGCCATAGAAGCTGTTGTCCTGCGGGGTCAGCCCGGTCTCCTCGAGCCCCTCGAGCAGGCCGTTGAGCGGCTTGACGTCGTCGATCCAGCCGAGGAACTGCCAGATCGCCCGGAAGTCCTCGATGTCGTTGATCAGCGGGGTGCCGGTCAGCGCCATCAGCAGCGGGTTGGCCGTACGCTGCCGGATCTTCTCCGAGAGGGCCAGCACGTGCTGGGAGCGCTGGGAGGACTTGTTCTTGATGAAGTGAGCCTCGTCGACGACCATGCCCTTGAAGCCGAACTCGCCGAGCCAGCCGACGTGGCGGTCGAGGATCTCGTAGTTGACCACGATGATGTCGGCGAAGCCGTCGATGTCCTCGCCGTTGCCGTGCACGACGGTCGCCTTCTTGGACGGCGTCCAGAGGTTGACCTCGCGCGCCCAGTTGGCCTTGACGACGTTGGGCACGACGACGAGCAGCGGGTAGGCGTCGGCCGCCTCGGCGGCGAGCAGCGCCTGCGCGGTCTTGCCGAGGCCGGGCTCGTCGGCCAGCAGGTAGGAGCGGTGGCCCTCGGCCGCCGAGGCGACCAGCTGGGCCTGGTGGTGCATGAGCTCGCGGGTGCCGGGCGCGTCGATGTGACCGGGCCCGTAGGCGGGCGGCTCGGGCAGCGGCATGCAGGAGGGGCCGGAGTCGGCGTACTCGAAGCTTCGGAACAGCGGCCCGAGGAGCTCCCAGCCGGACAGGCGGCGGGCGTGCACCGGCGGGCGGGCATTGGTGAAGTCGGGCGCCAGGAACGGGTTGGAGAGCTGACGCTGGATGACGCTCGTCGGGACCACGCGCTTGTCGGGTACCACGACGGCAGGCGTCTCGTCCTCGTCCTCCTCCTCGTCCTCCGGCACGTCGACGCCACCACGGGCCATCAGCTCGTGCTTGAGGTCGACGGCGGCATCGGAGATCTCGGCGTCCTCGGCGAGGAGCTCGAACAGACGCGAGTCCATGGTCGCGGTCTTGGCGAGGATCGTGGCGATCCCGTCCAGACGCTTGAGCTGCTCGGCGCGGCGGCCCTCGTTGAGGGTCTCGTCCTCGAGCACGCGGTGGCGTTCGTCTCGGGCGAGGAGCGCGACGACCTGGAACTTGGTCCGTACGTCGGGCATGGCCGAGCGGCGCTGCACGGCCGACTCCACCTCGCGGACGACCTGAGCGAGCACCGGAATGATGCCCTCGTTGTCCTTGTGGACGCCCTTGCGGCGACCGTTCTGCCCGGACTTGCCGGCATTGCCGTTGCTACGCGAACGGCCTGACCGGTTGTTGCGCCGGGTAGCGGCTCCCTGAGCCAACTGAATCCTCCTTGGGGCCACGCACGGGTGAGTGGCATGTCCAAATGCCGACCCTCATCGGCCGGTCGCCCTCCCAGGGCTCACGCAGATCGATGGCAGACGACTGACGACCGCGTCCAAACAGCGGATACGCGCGATCGGCGCCTCATCGACCGGGCCAGTGACTCGTTCGGTCCCCACGACGAACGTCCACGAGCCGGGCGCTTGCAGCGAGTGTAACCCCACCCACACCCGTTAGCGGAAGTCTCGTTCCGCGTTTTCTGTCAATTGATCAAACACGGGCCTCAGACAGACCTCGGACGAGCCCTGTAGAACTCGCGTGCGCGCCTTCCCAGACGCTTGGTGGCGACGTCCGAGAACACCACACCGAGCGGAATGTTGAGCACCGGGATGCCGCGCAGGACGACACGCCGGGCCACCCGGGCACCGACGAGCTGCGCCATCGACCTGGTGGCCTGGATGGTCTTCCTCGCCGCCCACTGGGAGGCGGCACGGACACCGAACCGGCTGCCGGCGGTGCCCGCTGCGCTGCCGCCGCCGTCGAAGAGCAGATCCACCCCGGCCAGCCTGAGGAACTCGTTGATCCGGGCCGGATCCTCCAGATCGTGTCCGTACGCGGCGGCGATGTGCATCACCAGGCGCTGCTCGATCCACGCCAGCGCGATCAGGTCCCCGAGGATCGCCGTCCCGGCCGCGGCCACGACCGCACCCGGACCGCCGATGACGGCCGGCACCTCGGCGACCGCGATCATCGCGCCGCCGCCGGCACCTTGCAGGCGAGCGAACCAGCGGTGCTTGCGGACCAGCTCGTCGACGTACGCCTCGGTGTCGAAGCCGGGCGCGGCCCGGTCCTCGGCCACCCTCCTGGCGATCTCCGGGCCCTGGGTCGCGACCAGGTGGCCGACCAGCACCTGCGGTGCCGCCGGCCCCGCCTTGATCAGCTCCTTGACCGGGAACTTCGGCTTCTTGATCATCTGCCCTCCGCGTCGCTCGGCGGCCGTGCCACCGTCTGATGGGCCGAACCTATCCGAGGTCGAGCCGGCGACGACTCTGCGACTCAGTCGATCAGATATTGATCCGCCCACGCCGAGATGATCCGGGCGGCGCGCTGGGCCTGACCCCGCTTCGTGAGGAGGTGGTCGGAGCCCTCCAGCGCCACGAAGGACCGCGGGTGGCGGGCGGTGTTGAAGATGTCGGACGCGTTCTCGATGCCGACAGTGGTGTCGGTCGGGCTGTGCATGACCAGGAGCGGCTTCTTGAGCTGCATGATCTTCTGGCGCAGGTCGGCGCGGCGTACGTCATGGACGAAGTGCTTACGCAGGGTCAGCGACTTGCCGCCCGCCATCCACGGCGCCTGGCCGTCCTCGAACACGCGGGAGAGCACCGCGTCGTAGTTGTGCTCGACGTGAGCCGGCTGGAACGGCGCACCGACGGTGGCCACGGCGTCGACGCCGACGGCCTCGTTTGCCGCGGCCAGGACCGCCGCCCCACCGAAGGAGTGGCCGACGAGCAGCTCGGCCGGGGTGCCGCGCTCGGCCATGAAACGGGCGGCCTCGACGGTGTCGGCGACCTTGTGGGTGAAGGAGCCGTCGCCCCAGTCGCCCTCGGAGTCGCCGAGCCCGAGGTTGTCGAAGCGCAGCATTCCGATGCCCTCGGCGGCGAGCTGCTTGCAGATCCGCGCGGCGGCCGGAGAGTCCTTCCCGAGGGTGAAGCCATGACTGAACACGCCCCAGCCACGCACCTCACCCTCGGGCAGGTCGATCAGACCGGCCAGCATGGGTCCGGACGTACTCTTGAAGGTCACCTTCTCAGCCACGCCAAGGATTCTCTCAGAATCCTCCCGGACTGCTCGGGTCTGCCCAGCCCAGACTCAGCGCTCGACGTAGAAGAGGCGCTTGTTGAGGAACTCGTCGATCCCGAGCGGGCCGAGCTCGCGGCCGAAGCCGGAGCGCTTGGTGCCACCGAAGGGGACGTCGGCGCCCTCGCCGGCCGGCGTGTTGACGTTGGCCATGCCGACCTCGAGCTGCTGGGCGACGGCGATCGCGCGCGCCTCGTCGGTCGAGAAGACGGCGCCGCCGAGGCCGTACTCCACCGCGTTGGCCAGCTCGACGGCCTCCTCGTCGGTGCTCACCTTGTAGACGACGGCGACCGGGCCGAAGAGCTCCTCGGTGTAGGCGCGCATCTCTGGGGTGACACCGGTGAGTACGGCGGGGGCGAAGAAGGCGTCGGGTCCGTCGGAGATCTCGCCGCCGGCGTGGAGCGTGGCGCCCTTGGAGACCGCGTCCTCGATCTGGTCGCGCAGCGCCTCGGCGGCCTTGCGGGCCACCAGCGGCGAGTAGACGGTGTCGTCGCCGTCCTCACCCTCGAGCGGTTTCATCGCGGCGGCGCGCTTGGTGAGGGCAGCGACGAAGTCGTCGTAGACGCCCTCGTTCACGATCATCCGCTTGTTGCCGTTGCACACCTGGCCGACGTTCTCCATCCGGGTCGCCCAGGCGGTCTCGGCGGCCTCGTCGATGTCGTCGGAGTCGAGGATGATGTAGGGGTCGGAGCCGCCGAGCTCGAGGACGACCTTCTTCAGGTGGCGGCCGGCGGCCTCGGCGACCGCCGTGCCGGCGCGCTCGGAGCCGGTCAAGGAGACCGCGCGGACCCGCGGGTCGGCGATCATCGTGGCGATCTGCTCGTGGGTGGCATAGAGGTTCTGGTAGACGCCCTGGGGAAGGCCTGCGTCCTCGAAGATCTTCGCGATCACGGCCGAGGAGCGCGGGCAGTTCTCGGCGTGCTTGAGGATGACGGTGTTGCCGGCGACCAGGTTGGGCGCGGCGAAGCGGGCGACCTGGTAGTAGGGGTAGTTCCACGGCATGACACCGAGGACCGGGCCGAGCGGGAGGCGCTGGATGACCGCCTTGCCCTCGTGGCCGGGCAGGTCGGTCTCCGCGAGCAGTTCGGGGCCGTGGTCGGCGTAGTAGGCGGTGATCTCACCCGAGAACTCGGCCTCGCCAGCACCCGAGGAGGCCTTCTTGCCCATCTCGGTGCGGATGATCTTCCCGAGCTCAGCGGCGCGCTCGGTGAAGAGGTCCGCGGCGCGCTTCACGATCGCGGAACGCTCCTCGATCGGGGTCGAGCGCCAGGCTTCGTACGCCTTCTTGGACCGCTCCAGCGCCTCCTCCACCTCGGCGTCGGTGGCGAACGGGAAGGTCTCGATCACCTCACCCGTTGCGGGGTCGGTCACCTGGTAGGGAGGCGTGGTGCTCATCGTCATCCTCTTCGATCGGGGGCTGCTTTGGTGCGATGGTACGTGGTTTTGGAGCGCTTTTGATGACGGAACCGTTACTCTTTACCGGTTTTCGCAACTGAATCCGAAGATAGGACACGTTCTAGAATGTCCGCATGGATCTCGCATTCTTCCGGCGCACCGATGACGGTTTCGAGCCTACGCCGATGGCTCGCAGCATGTGGGCCGAGGACCACATGCACGGAGTGGCCGCCAGCGGCCTGATCGCTCGCGGTCTCGAAGACCAGATCGAGGAGCTCGGACGTGCCTCGGAACTGGTGCCCTCGCGCTATCACGTGGACCTGTTCCGTCCGCCGCGGATGGTGCCGACGCGGATCCGCACGAGGGTCGTACGCAACGGCCCGCGCATCGCGCTGCTCGACGCCGAGATGGTCCAGACCTCTGGTGGCCGCGAGGAGCGGGTCGTGGCCCGGGCCACCTGCACCTATCTGCTCGCCGGCGAGAACCCGGCTGGCGAGGTCTGGTCGGCGACCGACCGCGCCACTCCCCCGCCGCCCGAGGTCGCACCGCCGACCTCCGAGCCGCACGTACCGTTCTTCGTCTCCGAGAATCCCTGGTCCGACGACTTCGGCAAGCACCAGAACGCCGGGCGCCACGTCACCTGGCAGGTCGCCGTACCCACCGTCGCCGGTGAGCCGATGACCCCGTTCCAGACCGTGGCCTCCATCGCCGACGCAACCTCGATGGTCACCAACTGGGGCAGCAATGGCGTCGAGTGGATCAACACCGACATCTCGCTCGCCCTCGCTCGGCGACCGGCCGGGATGGAGGTCGGTCTCGCCACCATCGACCACGTCGCCCACGAGGGCATCTCCGTCGGCACCGCCGAGGTCTTCGACCGCGACGGCACCATCGGCACCGCCACCGTCACCGCCCTGGCCAACGCCAAGCGCACCGTCGACTTCACTGCTCCTGTCGAGGGCGGCCCCGCCACCCCGGTCTAGCCGAGGCGTCACCCCCGTCGGCCGAGGCGTCGCTCGCGTCGGACGAGGCGTCATCGTGGTGACGTCTCGGCCGACGTACCTGACGTCTCGGCCGACGTACCTGACGTCTCGGCCGACGCTTGTGCCTTCTCGGCGAGGGCCAGGTTCTGGTCGACGAGGGCGGCCATGAGGGCTCGCTGGCGAGTCGGGGTGAGGCCGAAACCGGATGGGGTGAGGTCGGGGGTGGCCAGGGACTCGTCGATGCCGTGGAGGCGGGCGGTCGCGTGGTTGACGTCGGCGATGGCCTGCCGGAGGGCAGTGGTCGCGGGGTCGTGGGTGTCTGGGTCGCCGGCGAGGTTGAGTACGCCGGTGATGCCGATGCGGCGCTCGTCACCGACCCGGTCCAGGGCCGCCAGGAGCGCGACGCCGGCCGGGCGGAGCGGCCCGAGGTCAGCCGGGAACGGGTAGGTGGCGCGCAGGCGCGAGGGGTTGTAGCGGTAGGCGGTGTTGAGCATGGTGCCGCCGGCGCGTACCGCCCAGACCCGGTGGAGGTCAGAGGCCAGGAAGGCGTACGCCGCCGCGTCCTGCGTCGGGTAGACGACGAGTCCGTTGGAGAAGACGTGGTCGGCACCGACCAGGACCGGCCACAGGTGTTTGCTGTGCTTGCTGAACGCGATGACGCGCGAGAGCCCGGCGGCGTCGCGGTAGAGCTCGTCGACGGGGCTGAGGAAGCCCCACCAGCGCTCCTTGAGCTGGGGGTACTTCACGAACTGGCGGCGGCGCTCGGCGCGCACCTTCGACCGCACCAGACGCGCGAGCGCGCGATCCTCGGCGAGCTCCTCGAGCCCAAGCTTGCCGACGTCGAGCACGAAGCGGGAGGCGGTCGAGCCGCACGGCGTCACCAGGTCCTCGCCGCTCAGATAGGGCCGCACGGTGTGCCCGAGCGGGCCGCGTCCCAGCGCCTCCGCCTCGGCCGGCGTCAGCACGAGCGAGCGGCCGAGCACGATCGTGCCCTGATAGCCGTGAGGCAGCGGTACGTCGAGATCCAGCCTCGCCGGCTCCGGGAGCGAGAAGCCGTCCTCGAGCGTCCCGGTGATCGCCGGGACCGAGCGCCCGTCGAGCCACGCGCTGTCGAGCGGCCGGGTGGTGAGCCAGATCTTCGCGAACCGCACGCCTGCCGTCGGCCACGGCGCCGAACGCTCCGCCCGGGAGACCTGCCAGCCGCGGTCCAGCAGCGTGCCGAGACCGAACCGCGCGGTGTCTCCCTCGCTGATCGAGTCGGTCGTGATCAGCCCGATCTCGCCGCGACTGAGGGCAGCGGCCCGGAGCAGGAAGTAGATGACGTAGTCGGCCCGCCTCGTCGTGCCCGCGGCGAGCGTGTGCGCGAGGTAGTCCCTCAGCTCCTGGCCGATCGCGTCCCGCACCCGCTTCACCCCGAGGTAGGGCGGGTTGCCGACGACCGCGTCGAAGCCGCCCCGCGCCATCACCTCAGGCGCGGCCAGCGCCCAGTGGATCGGCCGGACTGCGGGAACGGGCAGGCGCCGGCAGCGGCCCAGCGCTGCGTAGGCCTCCTCCAGCCGTCTCCCCGGCCGCCCACCCAGCGGCAGCGCGACCGCGACCATGGCATCGGCGTACGCCTTCGGGTCACCTACGCCGGCGGGCAGCTCGCCGGCGTCGACGAGCCCGACCAGCGAGTTGCCGCACAGGATCCGGTCGTCGAGGAAGGTCAGCGGGAGCGAGGGGTCCTCGCAGAGCAGCCAGAGGGACAGTTTGGCGATGTCGACCGCGACCGGGTCGATGTCGGCACCGTAGAGGCAGCGGGTGACGACCTCGGCCACGGGCCGCTGACACGACGCCGCCAGATAACGGGCGGAGGCGAGTAGGAAGACGCCGGTCCCGGCGGCGATGTCGACCACGGCCGCATCCGCGGAGGCGACCGGTGCCAGGGCGTGGGCGACGACCTCGTCGGCGAGCTCGGGCGGGGTGTAGTGGGCGCCGTTGTCGCGCCGTGAGGAGACCTCGAGCAGCGCTTCGTAGACGTAACCGATCTCCTCCAGAACCAGATCATCGGCCGCGGCCCCATCCAGGAACAGATAGTTCGTCAGCAGATGATCCGACAGCGGACGGTCGGTGGCGCACGGCAGCAGCCCCGCGGCGTCCAACGCAGCATCGGTGACCACCATCCCGCGCGCCTGCGCGAACGCCGCCACGACGCGGCGCATCACCGCCGCCACCGCCGAGGGGCCACCGCCCAGCTCGGCAACCGCCGACCGCGCTCGAGTGCGCAGTGCCCGGGGCGTGATCACAGGATGAACCATAGAACGCCCGCAGGTTCGGGGAGACGAACCGATGATGAAGAGTGACGCGCCGGGGTGCCCCCGTTCACCACAACGTCACACCGTGCGTACAGAATCCGGCGCATGTCCATCGACTCGGAGCGGCTCGGGCCCCTCCTTCACATCCGGCCCGGCGCGGCACCCCGCGTGGCGATCATCTCCGCGAGCTACGGCGCCGGCCACAACTCGGCCTCCCGGGAGATCTCACGAGCACTCGGAGAGGCCGGATGCGACGTCGAGATCTTCGACTTCGTCGACCTGATGCCCTGGCGCCTCGGGCACGGCCTGAAGGTCGGCTACAAGATGCAGCTCCAGGTCAGCCCCGACTCGTGGGGCACCACGATGAGTCTGGTCATGCCCGGACGCCCGCTCCACAAGCCGTTCAACCAGTTCCTCCGTCTCTCCACTCGCAAGCTGACCGAAGCCATGTGCGGCGCCGATCTGGTCATCTCGACCCACCCGTTCTGCTCCCAGGTCATCGGCCACCTGCGCAGCAGCGGACAGCTCACCGTGCCCGCGGTCACCTACCTCACCGACGCCGCGGTCCCGGCGCTGTGGATCAATCCCGGCATGGACCTCAACCTCGCCATCCACGAGGTCGCCGCACGCGAGGCGCGCATGCTCGGCGGCACCGCAGCCGTGGTCCAACCGCTGGTCCCGCCTGGGGCGGCGTACGTCCCGGGTCAGGTCTTCCCCGATCCGCTGGCGGACCTCCAGCTGGAAGGCCCGCGGGCGCTGGTCACCGGCGGCTCGCTGGGCGCAGGTGCGCTCGAGCAGACCGCCCGCGACATCCTCGAGCACAGCGACATGACCCCGGTGGTCCTCTGTGCGACCGACCCGTGCCTCAAGCGCCGCCTGGAGCGGATCCCGGGTGTCGTGGCGCTCGGCTGGCGCACCGACGTACGTGCCCTGATGGCGACCAGCGACTGCGTCGTCCAGAACGCCGGCGGCTTCACCTCGCTCGAGGCCCTGGCCTCGGGCACCCCGGTGATCACCTACCGCTCGATCTCCGGCCACGGCGCCGCCAACTCGGCCAACCTGGACCGCGCCGGTCTGATTCCGTGGGCCCGCGACGAGCGCGAGCTCGCCAAGCACCTGGAAGTCGCCGCCGAGTCGCCGCGGTTCAACCGGCTCGCGCTCGGCGTCCCCGACATCGTCCAGCTCCTCACCGACAGCTACGACGAGACCGCCGTCGCCTAGGGCGCCGGCAACCCGAAGAGCCGCGCGGCGTTCTCGTAGAGCACCCCGCGCGTCCACTCGTCACCGAGACCAAGGCCCAAGACCCCGTCGACCGCCTCCAGATAGGGATAGGGGATGTTCGGGAAGTCGCTCCCGAACAGCACCCGCTCCCCCAGCACCCTCAGCCGCGGCAGATCCTCGGCCGGGAACGGCGTCGACGCCTCGGTGAACGCGGTGAAGGCCATGGTCGTGTCCAGGTGCACCCCGTCGTACTTCTCCACCAGGTCGAGGAACCGCGAGTAGTCCGGCAGCCCCATGTGAGCGACGATCAGCACCAGGTCCGGATAGCGTCCGAGCAACGCCTCCATGCCGGTCGGCCCGGTGAACCGGCCCGGAGCGGGCCCGTGCCCGGAGTGGATCACCAGCGGCGTACGCGACTGCGAGAGCACCTCCCAGACCGGGTCGAGCAGCGGCGAGTTGGGGTCGTAGTCGCCCACCTGGACGTGTGCCTTGAAGATCCGCGCCCCCGCCTCGACGGCCTCACGCACATAGTCGCCCGCACCCGGCTCCGGGTAGAACGTCGCCGACTGCAGGCAGTCCGGCTTGTCCGCCGCGAACTCCGCACCCCACTGGTTCAGCCACGCGGCCATGCCCGGCTTGTGCGGATAGGTGAGCGCCGAGAAGTGGTGTACGCCGAGGTCCCGCAGCACACGGAGCCGCTCCTCCTCGGAGTGCCGATAGGCGATCGGCCACGGCTGGCCGGTCAACGGCCCGACCGCATCGAAGTAGGCCCACACCTTGTCGAGCATCCGCTCGGGCAGGAAGTGGGTGTGTACGTCGAAGATGCCGTCCAGGCCCAGCGCATCGAGCCGCGCGCGGAGCTGCGCGGGCTCGTCGGGGGCGATGTTGACGGTCGGAGGATTCACGACAGCCGAACCTACCTGGCTGAAGCGAAGCCCGAAGCAATCTATCCGGCCGAGGCAGAGCCAGACGCCACGGGCGCAGCGAACGTCTCCGCGATCGCCCGAGCCCTCCCGGGCACCTCGTCGGCGGTCAGCCCCCAGGTGCCCTCGGCGAAGCGGCGGGCGAGCTTCGCTAGCGAGTCGGCACCCTCGTTGAGCGCCTCGCCGACATGGCCGCGTACCCACTCGAACGAGAGCCGGTCGGACTCGCGGCACAGGTCGTCGTGCATCCGGGTCAGGCCGGCGAGCTCGGCGCGATGCTCGGTCTCATAGCCCTTCGGCATCGACAGCTCACCTCGGAGCCAGTCCTCGATCATCGCGAGCGCGACCCTCGAGTCGGTCCGGATGGTCAGGGTGCGACGGGGCAGCGCCCGCACCGCCTCCGCGATCGCCTGCAGCTCGGCCAGGACCACCAGCGACTGCGGGTCGCGGATGCGGGCGTTGGGCACCTGCCGGCCGAAGCCGTGCTGGCCGTCGCCGGCGAGCCATCCCCAGCCGATGAACCCGCGATGCGCCGAGCCATCGGTCGCCACCACCAGCGGCGGCAGCGGGCCGGCCCGATGGATCGCCAGCGCCTCGACCGCCTCCGAGCGGATGTCCGCGTCCTCGTTGGTGAACGGCACCACGGTGACCCCGGGGTAGGCGTCCGCGATCTCGTCGGTCAGCATCCAGAACCGCGAGTTGGACGGCAGCGCGACCACGACCTGCACCGGCGCGAGCGACGCCAGCGAGTCGTACGCCGCACCGACCGCCGCGATGATCGCGTCCTCGGTCCCGCGGGCGCCGAGCGATCCCGCAGCGTGCAGCCCTGGACCGGCCAGAACCCAGTCCCATCTCTCGGCGTCGCTGCGCTCCTTGACGACGATGAAGCAACGCATTGCTGACCTCCTGACCCGCCCGAACAAGTCGATCTCGACGTTACCGGGCTGCCCCTGAGAACGAGACCGCGGCGTCAGGATCCGGACACTGCTGACCGGACCCACTGGCCGGAACGGTCAGACGAGCCCGAGCTCTCGGGCGCGTACGCTGGCCTGGAACCGGGACGAGGCGCCGAGCGCCTCCATGAGCTCGGCGACCCGGCGCCGGTAGGTGCGTACGCCGAGCCCGAGGGTGCGTGCCGCGGCCTCGTCCTTCACGCCCCGGCCGAGCAGGTCGAGCACCTGCGGTGCGATGTCGCGCAGCTCGGCGATCCGGGCGTCGTAGGCGTCCACCGTCGTCGCCGAGCGCCAGGCCGCATCGAAGAGTGAGGTGACTCCCTGGACGACCTCGGCCTGGGTGACGATGCTGAAGCTGCGCTCGCCCAGGTGCCGGTCGCCGGCGAGGATCGCGACCCGGCGGTCGATCAGGATCGTCTCGTTGATCTCGTCGGGAGTGATCCGGATCTGGGCTCCGCGGGTGTCGCGGATCTCGCGCAGATGGGCGGCGGAGACCGGGTCGAGCAGCACGTTGGGCCGGTAGACCTTCCGCAGCCGCACCTCGGCGCCGTCGCGACCGCACAGCGCGGCCCTGATGCCGGATTCGGTGCGCGCGGCGGACCAGGTGCGCAGGTCGATCGCCGCACAGGCGATGTCGGTGGCGGCCGCGAACAGGTGCGAGGTGCGCCGCACGAGCTCCTCCTCGCCGCGTACGACGGCGACGGTCCCGCCGGCCCGGATCGTCCCCACGGTGTTGGTCACGGCATCGATTCTCCCCCGCTCGACAAGGCGCGAGGGGCGATCGGCAACAACCTGCCAACGGCGTGAGTACGTGGCAGCGGGTCGCGACGCTGGAGAGCATGACGACGAACCACATCACCGCCGGGACCGCCGGCACCTGGCAGCTCGGCGCCAAGCGGATCAACCGGATCGGCTTCGGCGCGATGCGCCTGATCGGCAACCTCTCCACCCCGATCGCCCCCGACCGCGAGAACGCGATCGCTGTGCTCCGCCGCGCCGTCGAGCTCGGCGTGAACCACATCGACACCGCGGCGATCTACTTCACCCCGACGCGCTCGGCCAACGAGCTGATCGCGACCGCGCTCCAGCCGTACGCCGATGACCTGGTGATCGCGACCAAGGTCGGTCCCACCCCTCGCAGCCGCGACGGCGCCTGGGAGTCCGACTCCCGACCCGAGCACCTGCGCCACCAGGTCGAGGAGAACATCCGCCAGCTCGGTCTCGACCACCTCGATCTGGTGAACCTGCGCTGGGGAGTCGGGCGCGAGCGCGGCACCGGGTCGATCGCCGACCACTTCGGCACCCTGCTCGACCTGCGCGAGGCGGGCCTGGTCGAGCACGTCGGCCTCTCCAACATCTTCCCCGAGCAGCTCACCGAGGCACTCGCGATCGGGCCGGTGGCCTGCGTACAGAACCAGTACGGACTCACCACCCGCCGCGAGGACGACGCCCTGCTGCGACTGTGCGGCGAGCACGGGGTCGCGTTCGTGCCCTTCAACTCCATCGGCGCCGCCGTCGCCGGCGCGGTCCCCGGGACCACCCCCGACGAGACCGGTCGCGACGTCGTCGAGGCGATCGCCGAGGCACACTCCGCGACCCCCTCCCAGGTACGCCTCGCCTGGACGCTCCACCAGGGCCCGCACGTGCTCGCCATCCCCGGCACCGCCGACCCCGCCCACCTCGAGGAGAACATCGCCGCTGGCGCCCTCCGGCTCACCGACGAGGAGGTGAGCCGCCTGGACGCCGTCGCCGGGTAGGCCGCTCCGGCTCACTCCTGGGCGTAGAGCCCGTCGATGATGTCGGCGTACTTCTTGCTCACGACGCGACGCTTGAGCTTCAGGGTCGGGGTGAGCTCCTCGGACTCGGCGGTCCACTCCTGGCCGAGCAGCTCGAACGCCTTGACCTGCTCGGGGCGGGAGAGGCGGGCGTTGGCGGCCTCGACGGCTTGGGCTACGGCGCCCCGGATGACCGGGTGCTGGGCCAGCTCGGCGAGTGAGCCGGCTTCGACGCCGAGCTTCTGAGCGACCACGGGAGCGATCTCGCCGTCGAGGGTGAGGACGGCGACGACGTACGAGCGGCCGTCACCGACCACCATCGCGTGGCCGACGAGCGGGCTCTCCTTGAGGAGGTTCTCGATGTTGGAGGGGGCGATGTTCTTGCCCGCGGAGTTGATGATCATCTCCTTCTTGCGGTCGACAACGGTGAGGAAGCCGTCCTCGTCGAGCGTGCCGATGTCGCCGGTGTGCAGCCAGCCCTCGGAGTCGAAGAGCGCGGCGGTGGCATCGGGGCGGCCCACGTAGCCCGGGGTCATGATCGGGCCGCGGAACAGGATCTCGCCGTCCTCGGCGATGCGCAGCTCGATCCCGGGCTGGGCGCGGCCGACGGTGCCGAACCGGAAGGCCTCCGGCCCGTTGCCGGTGGCCGCCCCGGTGGTCTCGGTCATGCCGTAGACGTCGTAGATCTTCAGCCCCAGGCCGGCGAAGAACTTCGCCACCTCGAGCGGCATCGGTGCGGCCGCGCTGGCCGCCCACTCGACCCGGTCGAGGCCGAGCAGTGCGCGCATGGTCGAGAGGACGGCCGCGTCGGCCTGTTCGAACTGTGCCTGCAGCTCGGGTGAGGTGGTCTGCCCGAACTGCTGTGACTCGACGTAGGCCAGCCCGACCGCCATCGCCTTCTCGACACCGGCCTTCTTGGCCTCGTCGGTCTCGGCCGCGAGCAGCGCGGTGACGCCGGTGCGGATCTTCTCCCACACCCGCGGCACCCCGAAGAAGCTGGTCGGGTGCACCTCCTGGAGGGTGCCGAGCAGCAGTGCGGGGTCCTGGACCAGGTAGACATGGCCGCCGTTGAACTGCGGGATGTAGAGGCTGAGCACCCGCTCGGCGATGTGCGCGAACGGCAGGTAGGAGACGAGCACCCCCGGCTCCTCGACGCCGGAGACCGTCAGCGAGCTGGTCGTCTCGAAGACGATGTTGCGGTGGGTGAGCAGCACGCCCTTCGGCTGCCCGGTCGTGCCCGAGGTGTAGAGCATCGTGACGGTGTCGTCGGGGGTCACCGCGGCGCTGCGCGCGTCCAGCTCCTCGCCGACCTCGGCCAGCGCCGCCGCGCCCGAGGCCACGAAGTCGTCCCAGGCGACCGCGCGCGGGTCGTCCTCCGCAGCGGTGTCGATGGTGACGACGCGTACGACCTCCTCGCGCTTCAGCCCGAGCGCCCAGCGGGCGACGTGGTCGTCGGTCTCGAGCACCACGATCCGCGGGTCGGCGTGCTCGGCGACGTAGCCCACCTGGTCGGGCGCGAGGGTGTTGTAGATGCTGATCGGGACACCGCCGGCGAGCACCGTGGCCATGTCGGCGACGACGTGCTCGATGCGGTTGGCGGCCATGATCGCGACCGACTCCCCCGGCTTGAGACCGGCCGCGATGTAGGCGGCGGCGAGCTCGCGGGCGCGCTGGTGCAGCTCGCCCCATGTCAGCGTGCGCCAGCCCGTGCCGTCGGGGGTGTGTCGGTCGGAGAAGGCCGGCTCGGCGCCGCGTTCGGCGACGACCTTGGCGAGTACGTCGACCATGGTCTGGTCGCCGATCTGGGACTCGAGTGCGGCGCGTTCGGCGAGGACGTCGGGCATCGGGGCGCTCCTTCTGTGGTTTGTGACTCGGGTCACAATCGAGGTGCCTCGACCGTAGGGACGAGTTGGCGCGGACACAAGAGCCCGTCCGCTCTATTTGGAAATCCATCCCACCAGCCCGGTTTCCGCTCAGCGGAAGAACGCTCTGGCGGCAGCCGCCCGAACAGGGGTTGACTCACCCCATGGCAGAAGAACGTACGCAGGTTGTGATCGTCGGCGCCGGCCCAGCAGGGATGCTGCTGAGCCATCTCCTCGCCGCCGACGGGGTCGACTCGGTCGTGGTGGAGACCCGGTCGGAGGAGTACGTCGCGGCCCGGATCCGCGCCGGGATCCTGGAGCAGTCCAGCGTCGATCTGCTCACCGAGGTCGGTCTCGGCGACCGGCTTGCCCGCGACGCCGACAAGCACCGCGGGATCTATCTGCAGTGGCCCGAGGAACGCCACCACCTCGACTTCGTCGACCTGGTCGGCCGGGCGGTCTACGTCTACGGGCAGACCGAGGTGCAGAAGGACCTGATCGACGCCCGGAAGGCCGCCGGGCAGGTCGTCCACTACGAGATCAGCGACACCGCGCTGCACGGCATCGAGTCCGACCGGCCCTCGGTCACCTTCACCGACGCCGCCGGACTCCCCCAGCGGATCCGGGCGGACGTCATCGTCGGCTGTGACGGCTCCTTCGGTCCCAGCCGCGCCGCGATCCCGGCCCGGGAGAGCTGGGACCGCACCTACCCCTACAGCTGGTTCGGCATCCTCGCCGACGTCGCACCCTCGACCGACGAGCTGATCTACGCTTGGCACCCCGATGGCTTCGCGCTGCACTCGATGCGCTCGGAGAGCGTCTCGCGGTTCTACCTCCAGGTGCCCAACGGCACCGACCCGACGACCTGGTCCGACGACCAGATCTGGGACGCGCTCGCCGCCCGGCTCGGCCACGGCCAGAACGGTTGGAGCCTGCAGCCCGGCCGGATCACCGACCGCAGCGTCCTCCCGATGCGCTCGCACGTCTCGACGCCGATGCGCCACGGCCGGCTCTTCCTGGCCGGCGACGCCGCTCACATCGTCCCGCCGACCGGCGCCAAGGGGCTCAACCTCGCGGTCGCGGACGTGGCGCTGCTGGCGCCCGCGCTCACTGCGCTGCTCAAGGGTGACTCGCGACTGGCCGACGACTACTCCGAGGCAGCGCTGCGCCGCGTCTGGCGCTGCACCCACTTCTCCTGGTGGATGACCACGATGCTGCACACCGCCGAGGACCCGTTCGACACCCAGCTCCAGCTCTCCCAGCTGCGCTGGGTGACCTCCAGCGAGCACGCCGCCGCCGGGCTCGCGGAGAACTATGCCGGCCTCCCGATCGGCTTCTGAACGGCCCGCGGGCCGCCTGGTCAGCCTGTGACCAGACGGCCCCGCGTGCCTCAGGCCTTGACCTCGTAGACCAGGTTGAACGGTGTCTCGGCGACGGTGCGGAACGAGGTGAACCCGCCTTCGGCGGTCACCTGCTGGATCCGCGCGGGCCCCGCCTGGGTGCCCAGTGCCGCGGCCCCCTCCTGCGAGACCGACCCCGGCGTGCACAGCAGTGTCGAGAAGCCGTAGTAGGCCCGCCCCACCGGGTTGAAGTTGTCCTCGACGCGGTCCCCGGCCTTCGGCTCGACGACCATCCACGTGCCGCCGTCCGCCAGCCTGGCGCGGACCTGGCGGGCAGCGCCCACCGGGTCGCCCATGTCGTGGAGGCAGTCGAACATCGTGACCAGGTCATAGCCCTCGCCGCCGAACGACTGGGCAGTGGCCGTCTCGAACCGCACGCGGTCGGCGACCCCGGCGTCGGCGGCGCGCTGGCGGGCCATCTCGATGGACGGGCCGTGGGCGTCGTACCCCACGAAGGTCGAGCGCGGGTAGGCCTGCGCCATCAGGATCGTCGAGGCGCCGTGGCCGCAGCCGACATCGGCGACGGTCGCGCCCGCCTCCAGCTTCGGCACCACGCCCTCGAGCGCGGGCAGCCAGTCCGGGATGAGGTTGGCGTTGTAGCCGGGGCGGAAGAACCGCTCACAGCCGTTGTGCACGTCGGAGTCGTGGTCTCCCCACGCGACGCCCGTGCCCATGCGGGCCGCCTCGATGATGTGCGTGGTGTCGTGCACGGTCCCGAGGGCGATCTGGAAGAAGCCGGGCAGGAACGCCGGGCTGTCCTCCACGGTCAGAGCCACGGCCTGCTCGGGAGGCAGCGTGAAGCGGTCGGTCTCGGCGTCGTAGGTCAGGTAGTCGCCGGCGGCCTGCGCGCGCAGCCACTCCCGGGCGTAGGGCTCGACGGTTCCGGTACGCCGTGCCATCTCCTCGGCCGTGGACGGCCCGTTGGCCGCGAGGTCGCGGTAGTAGCCGAGCTTGTCGCCCATCACGACCAGAGCCGCGTTGAGCGTCGCACCTACTTCGTCGACAGCTCTGAAGACGAACGCCATCAGCTTGTCGGTGTCGATGTCGGTGACGGTCATTGGGTGAATCCCCCCTCTCGTGTGCCCGAGAAGGTCCGGTCGGTCGACCAGATCGCCTTCGACGCTAGCTACGGCGTCACCCGCCGGATAGTTCACGATCTGAAGCGCCCGGTCCGGGCAGGGCTCAGGCCGTGGTGATGGCGACCTTGCCCCGTACGTCGCCGGAGTCGAGGAGACGCATCGCCTCCGGGACGCGGTCGAGCGGGAAGGTGTGGCCGAGGCTCGGGACGACGGTGCCGGTCTCGAAGAAGCCGGCGAGCCGCTCCAGGTCACTGGCCCGCTCCTTGGAGATGCACATGGTGAACCGCTGACCGACGAACGGTGTGAGCAGCAGCGCCCGGAGGGAGCGGTTCATGCCGCCGGTGAGGTCGCCACCGCGCTCGCCACCCACCAGCACCGCGGTGCCGGTAGGGGTCAGCGCTCGCCGCAGCCGGGACAGGCCGGGGTTGCCGGCGATGTCGAGGATCAGGTCGTAGCGGCTGGAGCCGTCGGCGAAGTCGGCATGGGTGTAGTCGATGACGTGGTCGGCGCCGAGCGAACGGACCAGGTCCAGCTTCTCCGTGCCGGCGACGCCGGTGACCTCGGCGCCGAGGGCCTTCGCGAGCTGGACGGCATAGCTGCCGACGCCGCCGGAGGCCCCGATGACCAGCACCGACCGGCCGGCTTCGAGGTGACCCTGGTCGGTCAGCGCCTGCAGCGCGGTGCCGGCCGAGATCGGCACCACGGCGGCCTGCTCGAAGGAGAGCCGCTCGGGCTTGTGGGCGAGCTTGGTCTCGGGCGCGACCGCATGCTCGGCGAAGGTGCCGCGGCCGATGCCGTAGACCTCGTCGCCGATCGCGAACTTCGTGACCGCGGACCCGACCGCCTCGACGACGCCCGCGAGATCGCGACCCGGCACCTTGTCCTTGGGCCCTTTGAAACCCATCCCGGCGATCCGCATCAGGTACGGCTTGCCTGTCATCAGGTGCCAGGTGCCGCGGTCGAGCCCGGCGGCGTGGACGCGTACGAGAACCTCGCTGTCCACGACCTCGGGAACCTCGATGCTCTCGAGGT
Source organism: Actinomycetota bacterium (assembly GCA_030862715.1). Next base: position 22,318 of record JALZDD010000162.1, read on the forward strand.
GGAGGTCGCCGGCATCGCCGTACCTGGCCTGGACGATCGCGCGCATCTTGGTGGACGTGGCGTTGTGCTCGGTGACCATGTTCAGCTGCTTTCAGAGGGGTGTCCGCACGCTAGGGGCCGAGCGGGCAGCGACAGATGGCGGCGACGGCTGCTCACCGGGATTGGGTAGGGATCAACCCAGGATGTGAGCGGCGGCTCTTGCTCGATCAGCCGCGATCGTGTTTAGGTAAGCCTTACCTAAACAGGAGGTGCCATGGATTCGACCGCCAGCATTGCCCGCAGCATCCTGTCATGCCCCCGTGGCGGCAGCGTGGTGATCGACGGGATCCCCTACTCGATGGAGGAGCTGGAGATGCAGGGCTTCGCCGACGACGGCGGCCGCCCGACCTTCCTGTGCCCTCCCGAGCAGCGGATGGCGTACGCCGGGCGTCGCGGCAGCCATGTCGTACTGGTCCTCCAGGGCGTGCTCGGCAACGGCGAGGCGGTCCGCCTGACCGGGACGCTGAGGTGGCTGCGTACGGATGCCTGCACGTGCTGCGAGACGGAGTGGGAGGAGGTGGTCATGGACGTCTCCAACGTCATGCTGGTCCGCCGCACGGGCGAGGCGGTCCCGATCCCTCTCGACGTCTTCACCGACCGCCACCTCGACCTCAACGACGGCGTGCTCCACCGCAACCAGGACCACCTCAACAACCACCACGGCAACGAGCTGCGCGAGGCGGTCGCGACCCGCTCCTACATCCCGGTCGACACCATCCTGGCCGCCCAGATCACCGGTCTCAGCGCCGAAGGCTTCGAGTTCCAGTGGGTCGACGAGGGCGGCGCGCACAGCGCTCGCACCACGTTCGACCGCCCGGCCCAGACTCCGGAGGACCTCGTCGCCGGCGTCCGGAAGGCCCTCGCCGCCGAGATCTGCTGAACGGGACACACGCGCCGAACCTGTTTCCTGGTACACAAATCCCATGTACCTTGGTGACGTATCAACGTCGTGCAAGGAGGCTCGGATGGTTGTGCAGACACTTCGCTCGATCGGTGGCTACGTGGGTGCCGTCGCCGGCACCCCGGCCCGGATGATCACGCCGACCCGGCCCCTGCCTCGCAGGGAGTACGACGAGACGCTGCGGACGCTGTCGGAGGCATCTGTCGAGATGTACTTCAACGCCTTCAAGGACGTCGACTGGGACGCGCCCGAGATGGCCCTGCCCGACGACGACGAGCGCTGGATCCTGCCCACCCTCGACCTGCTCGGCGCTCACCCGTGGTACCAGTCGCTGCCGAAGGCGCGGCAGATCGAGGTCGGCCGGCACCGCCTCACCGCGATGGTGAAGACCGGCTCCCAGTTCGAGCAGCTGCTCCTCCTCGGCGGCACCCAGTTCCTGATGGGTGTCGACAACGGCGACCCCGAGTTCCGCTACTTCATGCATGAGCTCACCGAGGAGACCCACCACATCCAGATGTTCCAGGAGTTCACCAACCGGGTCTGCCCCGACGTCTCGGGCGCACCAGGATGGCTGATGCGCTCCATCCCGCTCGTGGGACACCTCGGCGGGCTCTACCCCGCCCTCTTCTTCGCCATCATCCTGGCCGGCGAGGAGCCGATCGACCACGTGCAGAAGGAGGCCATGCGCGCCGGCGGAACCCACCCGCTGCTGGACCAGATCATGGCCATCCACATCGCCGAGGAGGCCCGCCACATCGGCTTCGCGCACGCCTGGCTCGAGGAGCACGCCCCCTCGCTCAACCCGGTCTCGCGCCTGGCCCTCGGCATCCTCACCCCGCTCGCGATGCGGCTGGGCTCAGACGCGATCATCATCCCCTCGCGCGCCGATAGGGAGCTCATGGGGCTGCCCGACTCGGTCGCCCACGAGGTCTGGGGCACCGGGGCCGAGGCCGCCGCGTTCCGCCGTCATCTCTTCGCCGACGTCCGGATGCTCTTCGACAACCTCGGGCTGCGTACGCCGCTGACGCGGTGGTCCTGGCGGGCCCTCGGAGTGGATGGACGGCCGGCGCGTTTCCGCGCCGAGCCGCCCAGTGCGGCTGCCTAGGCCCAGGCCTCAGGCCGGGACGGGCAGGGAGCGGCTGATGATCTCCTTCATGATCTCGGTCGTGCCGGCGTAGATCTGCTGGACTCGCAGGTCGGTGAAGGCGCGGGCGATGGGGTACTCCTCCATGTAGCCGTAGCCGCCGTGCATCTGCACGCACTTGTCGACGACCTTCATGGCCCGCTCCGAGCACCAGTACTTCGCCATCGCGACCGTCGGGATGTCGAGCTCGCCCTTGATGTGCAGCTCGATGCACTCGTCGATGAACGAGCGGGCCACGCGGGCCTCGGTGGCGACCTCGGCCATCGTGAACTTGGTGTTCTGGAAGCCGAAGACCGGGCGCCCGAAGGCCGTGCGGGAGTGGACGTACGAGATCGTCTCCGCGTAGGCGAACTCCATCGCCGCGACGCAGCCGAGGGCGACGATCAGGCGCTCCTGCGGCAGCTGCAGCATCAGCTGGACGAACCCCTCCCCCTCCTGAGCGCCGAGCAGGTTGGTCGCGGGGATGCGTACGTCGTCGAAGAAGAGCTCACAGGTGTCCTGACCCTTCATCCCGATCTTGTTCAGCACCCGGCCACGCCGGAAGCCCGGGGTGTCGGTGGGGACGATGACCAGCGAGATCCCGGCGCTCTTCTCCTCCGGGTTGGTCTTCACCGCGACCAGCACCATGTCGGCCTGGTTGCCGTTGGTGATGAACGTCTTGGCGCCGTTGACCACGTAGTCGTCGCCGTCGCGGATCGCCTTCGTCGTGATCGACTGCAGGTCCGATCCGGTGCCAGGCTCGGTCATCGCGACGGCGGCGACCACCGCACCGCTGGCCATCTTGGGCAGCCACTCCTGCTTCTGCTCCACGGTGCCGTACGCCACCAGGTAGTGCGCCACGATCCCACTGTGCAGCGGGGCACCCCACGAGGAGTCGCCGACGCGGGCCTGCTCCTCGATCACCACGGCCTCGTGGGCGAAGGTGCCGCCACCGCCGCCGTACTCCTCGGGCACGGAGAGGCACAGCAGGCCGACCTCGCCGGCCTTGCGCCACAGATCGCGGTCGACCTGCTTGTTGGCGATGAACGACTCGATGTTGGGCTTGATCTCCTTCTCGCAGAAGGTGCGGGCGAGGTCGCGCAGGTCCTCGAGGTCCTGGTCCATCCAGGGAGAGCGGCGGTTCACGGGCATTCCTTCCGGTCGGCACCCACAAGTAAGTGGGACACGATGTTCTGGATACAGGTTGTATCACCGTACCGGAACCGGATACAAGGTGTATCAGCGCTACGGTGAACGCGTGGTGGACGTTGCGAAGTGGGTCGACTCGACAGTGCGGCGCCGCTCGGCGAAGGAGGCGCTCGAGGACGACTCACGACGCTCACGAGTCGTGCTCGCGGCGGTCGAGGCGATCGAGGAGACCGGACCCACGGTCGGGATGGCACACATCGCCGAACGAGCCGGGCTGCCGCGCCCCAACGTCTACCGGCACTTCGCCAGCAAGGACCAGCTCGACGCGGAGGTGACCCGGTTCGCCGCGAACGAGCTGCTGCGCCGCGTACGTCCCAACCTGGCTCGCACCGGAACACCGCGCGAGGTGATCGGCGGGGTCATCGCGCCCTGCGTCGACTGGGCCGCCGAGCACCCCAACCTCTACCGCTTCGTCGCCGCCCAGCAGCAGACCAAGGCACTGCACCGCGCCCGGATGGGGCGCACCCGGTTCCTCAACGAGCTCGTCGAGGCGATGCACGGCTACCTGAGCGAGTCCGAACTCAACGGTGAGCCGCCCGACGGCGTCCTCGCCGGGCTGATGGGGATGGTCGATGCCAGCATCATCTGGTGGCTCGACCACGAGGACGAGACCCGCGACGAGGTGGTCGAACGGCTCACCCGACAGGTCGCCGGGGTGCTCTTCGACCTGCTCGCCCAGCTCGGGCTCGAGATCCCCGAGGACATGGTGTTCACCCCGCGGGCATGATGGTGGCGACCCGGCGCATCAACAGACGCAGTACCGAGAAGCAGCAACGAGGAGCAGCGATGCCGAACACCGACAACAGGTCCGCGAACATCGGCGTAGTGGGCCTGGCCGTGATGGGGTCCAACCTGGCCCGCAACCTCGCCTCTCGCGAGGGCAACACGGTGGCGGTCTACAACCGCACCTACGCCCGCACCGAGGAGCTCATCACCGAGCACCCCGAGGCCGGCTTCCTCGCCTCCGAGACGATCGACGACTTCGTCGCGACGCTGGCCAAGCCGCGTACGGCGATCATCATGGTCCAGGCCGGCAAGGGCACCGACGCCGTGATCGAGCAGCTGGCCGAGCGGTTCGAGCCGGGCGACATCATCGTCGACGGCGGCAACGCCAACTTCAACGACACCATCCGCCGCGAGCGCGAGCTGCGCGAGCGTGGCCTGAACTTCGTCGGCACCGGCATCTCCGGCGGCGAGGAGGGTGCGCTCAACGGCCCCTCGATCATGCCCGGCGGCTCACCCGAGGCCTGGAAGACGCTCGGCCCGATCCTGAAGAGCATCGCCGCGGTCGCCGAGGGCGAGCCGTGCGTGACCCATGTCGGCACCGACGGCGCCGGCCACTTCGTGAAGATGGTCCACAACGGCATCGAGTACGCCGACATGCAGCTGATCGCGGAGGCCTACGACCTCCTCCGGCGGGTCGGCGGGCTCTCCGTGGAGCAGCTCGTGGACGTCTTCAAGGACTGGAACACCGGCGACCTGGAGTCCTACCTGATCGAGATCTCCGCGGAGGTGCTGGCCCAGAAGGACGCCGAGACCGGCCAGCCGCTCGTGGACGTCATCCTCGACGAGGCCGGCTCGAAGGGCACCGGCGTCTGGACGGTGCAGAACGCGCTCGGCCTCGGCATCCCGGTCTCCGGCATCGGCGAAGCCGTCTTCGCCCGGGCGGTCTCCTCCAAGCCGGCCCAGCGCGGGGCGATGCGGGCTTCGGTGACCAACCGCCCGAAGCCGCCCGGGGTCCCCGACACGTTCGTCGAGGACGTACGCGCGGCTCTCTACGCCTCGAAGGTGGTCGCCTACGCGCAGGGGTTCGACCTGATCGTGGCCGGGGCGAAGGAGTACGGCTGGGACATCGACCTCGGTGCGCTCGCCAAGATCTGGCGCGCCGGCTGCATCATCCGGGCCCGCTTCCTCAACCGGATCGTGGACGCCTACGCCACCAAGCCCGACCTGGAGACGCTGCTGGTCGACCCCTACTTCGCCGACGCGGTCGCGTCCGGCGAGGAGGCGTGGCGCCGCGTCGTCGGGATCGCGGCGGCCTCCGGAGTACCCGCACCCGGGTTCTCCTCGGCGCTCGCCTACTTCGACTCGCTCGCCGCCGACCGGCTCCCGGCCGCGCTCATCCAGGGCCAACGGGACTTCTTCGGCGCCCACACCTACAAGCGCGTCGACAAGGACGGCACCTTCCACACGCTGTGGTCCGACGACCGCTCGGAGATCCCGACGACGCCCTCGACGCACTAGGGCACCTGGAGATACCGAACTTGGGGCTGTCGGCGTAGCGAACGGCGGACCTAGCCTGAAGCATGGCGTTCGACGTGGCCGCAGAGAGGTACGCCCGGTTCATGGGGCGCTACGCCGAACCCCTCTCGCCACACTTCGCCGAGTTCGCGCGGGTCAGCATGGGCCAGCGGGTACTCGATGTCGGCTGCGGCCCGGGCACGCTCACCCGTCATCTCGTGACCCTCACCGAGGCCCACCTGGTGGCCGCCATCGACCCCTCGCCACCTTTCATCGAGGCGGTCGCGCGGCAGCTTGCCCGGGTTGACGTGCACACCGGCGTGGCCGAGGCACTGCCCTTCGCCGACAACTGGTTCGACGCCTCGCTGGCCCAGCTCGTCGTGCACTTCATGACCGACCCGGAGATCGGCATCAAGGAGATGGTCCGGGTCACCCGGCCCGGCGGCACCGTCGCGGCCTGCGTTTGGGACGGCGACGCCGGTGCCGTCGCGCCGTTCTGGGCGTGCGTGCACGAGATCGACCCGGAGGCCGAGGACGAGGCCATTCTCGCCGGCTCCCGGCTGGGTGACCTCGAGAAGCTGTTCAAGAAGGTCGGCCTCCGCAAGGTCGAGCCCAGCGGCCTGGTCGTACGCGTCACGCATCCCACCTTCGAGGACTGGTGGGACCCCTATACCTTCGGCGTCGGGCCCGCCGGCGACTACGTGCAGTCCCTCGATGACGACGGGCGTACCGCGCTCGAGGAGGTCGCTCGGCGCCGCTTCGGCAACGGCCCGTTCACCGTGACCGCGACGGCCTGGGCGGCCCGCGGCACCGTCGCCTAACCCGCTCGGCCGACTCCTGTCCGACCGGCGCGGCAATTTGCATCGTTCCCCTATCTTCAATACGGTTGTAAAAGTCAACCAATCTGAGGGGCGATGATGGAGCAGGCGACCTACCGCGACCTGATGCATCGACTCGGCGAGGTCGTGGCCGTCAAGAGAGGCCTCGCCCGCAACCTTCCGCCCGACCTACCGGCCGGCTCGGCGGGCGTGCTGGGCCTGCTGAGCCAGCACGGCGAGATGACCATCAGCGAGCTCACCGATGTGCTCGCCGTCGACATCTCGGTGACCAGCCGCCACGTCTCGTACCTCGCCGACCAGGGCTGGCTCGAGCGCTCCCCCAACCCGGCGGACGGGCGCTCGCGCCTGCTGCGTCTCACCGACGCCGGGCGCGACCTGCTCGCCGGGTTCTCCGACCACATCACCGAACTGCTCGCCGAGCGGCTCAGCGACTGGAGCGACGACGAGGTCCATGAGCTGATCCGGCTCATGGCCAAGCTGCACGACAGCCTCGTCTGCCCCGCGCACACGTTCACCCACGCACGCAGCTAAGGCTCTGCTCAATTCAGAAGGGAAGTCCATGGCAACGACGACAGCCGAAAGGACTCACGCCGGTCCACCGGGAGGCCCATCCGAGGGCGCACCCACCTCGCACGGTCAGATGTCTCACCGCGAGATCATGGAGGCGCTCTCGGGTCTGCTGCTCGGCATGTTCGTGGCGATGATCTCCTCCACGATCGTCTCCAACGCTCTGCCAGAGATCATCGCCGACATCGGCGGCGGGCAGTCGGCCTACACCTGGGTGGTCACGGCCTCCCTGCTGACCATGACAGCCACCACCCCGCTGTGGGGCAAGATGGCCGACCTGTTCAGCAAGAAGCTGCTCATGCAGATCGCGCTGGTGCTCTTCGTGGCGGCCTCGGCCGTCGCCGGCCTCGCCCAGAACCCGGGAGAGCTCATCGCCGCCCGAGCGGTCCAGGGCATCGGCATGGGCGGTCTGACCGCCCTGGCCCAGGTCATCATGGCCGCGATGATCTCCCCGCGTGAGCGTGGCCGCTACTCGGGCTACCTCGGCGCCGTCTTCGCGGTCGCCACCGTCGGCGGCCCGCTGATCGGCGGGGTCATCACCGACGCCGACTCGCTCGGCTGGCGCTGGTGCTTCTACGTCGGCATCCCGTTCGCGGTCATCGCCTTCATCGTGCTGCAGAAGACCCTGCACCTCCCGGTCATCAAGCGCGACGGCGTCAAGGTCGACTGGGCCGGCGCGTTCTTCATGGCGGCCGGCGTCTGCCTGCTGCTCGTCTGGGTCACCTTCGCCGGTGACAAGTACGACTGGGCCTCCTGGGCGACCGCGGCCATGGTCGGCGGCTCCCTGCTCCTTCTGCTGATCTTCGTCCTCGTCGAGTCGAAGGCCACCGAGCCGATCATCCCGCTAAGGCTCTTCGCCAACCGGACGATCACGCTCTCCTCGCTCGCCTCGCTCTTCGTCGGCGTGGCGATGTTCGCCGGCACGATCTTCTTCAGCCAGTACTTCCAGCTGGCCCGCGGCGAGTCGCCGACGATGGCCGGTGTGATGACGATCCCGATGATCGCGGGGCTGTTCCTCTCCTCGACCGTCTCGGGCCAGGTCATCACCCGCACCGGGAAGTGGAAGGCCTGGCTCGTTGTCGGCGCCGTCCTCATCGTCGGTGGGCTGGGCCTGCTCGGCACGATCCGCTACGACACCGAGTACTGGCACGTCGCCGTCTTCATGGCGATCCTCGGCCTCGGCGTCGGCATGACGATGCAGAACCTGGTCCTCTCCACGCAGAACCAGGTCGCGCCCGCCGACCTCGGCGCGGCCAGCTCCATGGTGACGTTCTTCCGCAGCCTCGGCGGTGCGATGGGTGTCTCCGCGCTCGGCGCGCTGATGGCCCACCGGGTCGCCGACTACGTCGAGGACGGGCTCGCCGACCTCGGTCCGCGCTACGCCACGCTGGCCCAGGGCACCTCGGGCGAGATCCCGGACATCGACAAGATCCCCGAGCCGCTGCGGACCGTGCTGGAGAGTGCGTACGGCCACGGCATCGCCGACATCTTCCTGGTCGCCGCGGGAGCAGCTGTCATCGCGCTGCTGTTCGTGGTGTTCATCAAGGAGGTCCCGCTGAAGACCAAGGGCGGGCTCGCCCAGGCTGCCGAGGAGGCGGCCGAGGTCGATGGACCGGCAGCGGTCGCCGAGGCCGTCGCCGGGGTGCCCGAACAGCACGCCGCCGCAGCTCCTGCGGCTGGCGCCAACGGGGTCGCACTGCACGGCTTCGTCCACGGCTCCGGAAGCATCCCGATCCCGCACGCAGCGGTCACTCTGATCTCGCTCTCCGGGCGTCAGCTCGGCCGCTCGGTCGCCCACGCCGACGGCTCCTACGCGGTGGACGCGCCGGGGTCGGGGACGTACGTCCTGATCGCCTCGGCCGACGGCTTCCAGCCGCAGGCCTCCACTGTGGTCGTGGGCGGTGAGCCGGTGGCGTACGACCTCCTGCTCAGCGGCACCACAGGCCTCAAGGGGATCGTGCGCGGAGGCGAGGACGGCGCGCCGATCAAGGACGCGATGGTGATCGTGACCGACGTACGCGGCGACCTGCTCTCCACCGGCACGACCGTCGCGGACGGCACCTTCTTCATCGACGAGCTGGTCCCGGGACCGGCGACGGTCGCGGTCAACGCCGCGGGCTACCGCCCGCGCGCGGTGCCGATCGAGATCGGCGCCACCGGTCTGACCCGGATCGAGGTCGAGATGGTCACCGGCGCTCGCCTGACCGGTGTCGTCAAGGCGGCCTTCGGGCCCCTCGCCGATGCCCGGGTGACGCTGGTCGACGCGGCCGGCAACGTGGCCGGGACCGCGACGACGGGAGCGGACGGGGCGTACGCGTTCGCCGACCTCGACGGCGGCGAGTACACGGTCCTGGCGACCAGCTACCCGCCGGCAGCCAGCGCCGTGAGCCTCACCGGCCACGGCGTCGACGGCCACGAGATCGTCCTCTCCCACCCCGAGGACTGATCCGCGATGGCTCTGACCGCACAGATCCGCACCCGCGACGGCTGGGCCGTGGCGCACGCGAACGTCACCCTCACCGACACTGCCGGCGGTCAGGTGCTGCGCGCCGAGGCCGACGAGGACGGTGTCGTCACCGACGACACCGTCCTCGCCCCCGGGCCGTACGTCGCGATCGTCACCGCGATCGGCTGGTCTCCCACCGCGGCGACCGCGATCGTCACGACCTCGGGGAAGGCTTCGCTCGGCACCGTCACCCTGACCCGGCAGGGAGACACGTCGCTCCCGGCCCCTGGTCCATGGACGATCGACCCCGCCCACTCCACCGTCGGCGCGGTCGCGCAGCACCTGGGCATCTCCAGCGTGCGCGGCCGGTTCACCGACTTCGCCGGAGTCGTCGAGATCGCGCCGGACCATCTCGAGAAGTCACGCGTCGAGGCAGTCATCCGCGCCGCCTCGATCGACACCGGCAACCGCATGCGCGACGACCATCTCCGCACCGAGGACTTCCTCGATGTCGACGCGTTCCCCGAGATCGTCTACCGCTCCACCGGCCTCACCCCGGCCGGGTCGGACCGCTGGACCGTCCACGGGGAGCTCTCGATGCACGGCCGGACCCGCTCCGTAGACCTCGACGTCGCCTACCTCGGCACCGGCCCCGACGCCTGGGGCGGCACCCGAGCCGCCTTCCGCGCCACCGCCCAGCTGCGCCGCGAGGACTTTGCGATGAACTACAACCAGGCCGTCGCCGCCGGCATCGCCGCCATCGGCACGACCCTCAAGGTGGAGTTGGACATCCAAGCCGTCCAAGGCGACTCGCTCCCAGCCTGAGCCGCACGAAGCCGAGACGTCAGCTACGTCGGCCGAGACGTCAGTTGCGTCGGCCGAGTTGGCAATGCGGTGCCATCTCGGCCGACGTA